>DASUBD010000234.1:0-3244 GCA_035763445.1 Candidatus Angelobacter sp. | reverse complement strand
TCGTTTGTACCGGTATTTGCTCCGCTTGTTGCATGAACCCGCCACGGCGGAAGATCTGTTTCAGCAGACGTGGATCCGCGTGGCTGAAAAGATCGGCAACTACGACCCAAAGCGCAGTTTTGAGAACTGGCTGTTTACGGTCGCGCGCAACCTGGCTTTCGATCATCTGCGGCGCTACCGGCCGGAGAGCCTTGATGAGCCTCTACCCTCGGGCGAATCGCGGCTGGAACTGCTTGCGTCAGAATCGGCCGGCGCATTGGATGAAATGGTTGGGGCCGAGCGGAGTGCCCTGGTCGCCACTGCAATGGAGAAACTGCCGCTGATTTTTCGTGAGGTGCTGAACCTCCGTTTTGAAGAGGACATGAAGCTGGAAGAGATCGCCGCCATTCTTCAGATACCGCTCTCAACTGTAAAGTCGCGGTTGCGAAGAGCGCTGGAGGGGATGCGCAACACTTTAGGAAATCAACTTGAACAGGGAACCACAGGATGAACCAACATGATGAAATTCGCGCTCTACTGACTCTTGCGGCCGCGCGCGCTCTTGATGAGGCTGAGCGGGCAAGAGTGGAGGCCCATATTCGTGAATGCGCTGATTGCGCAGCAGAATTCGCTTCAATGCAGAGAATCACAGCAGCTTTAGAAAGCTTACCGGCTCCGCAGCCTTCTCTGGGGTTGGCGGCGAGAACCAGGCTGCGCGTAGCTGCTGAAATGGCTGCGCACGCGAAACGCCGCCAGTACCACCTGCTGATCACATTGCTGATTTGCTTTGGCTGGATCATCACGCTGCTCACCCTGCTTGCTGGGCGATACTTCGCTGACGATCTGGCGTACTTTTTTAACCTCTCATTTGCCCAGTTTGCCATTGGATTTATCGGATATACGCTGCTTGCCTCTGTGGCCAGTGCGGCTTTTGCGGGGCTGATTGGCCCGCGTGTTCAGGCCGCCAGGAGAATGTCATGAACCGTTTTCGCGATCAAATGAAAGTCATACCCGGCCCTGCATGGATTATTGCCTTCGCCGTGTTCGCCTGCATGTTCTTACTTTTGTTTGGCGTTGCCATACCGCGCGACCCCAAGCTGAGCGGCTGGCCGCTGTGGGCGGACGTCCTGTTTTCCGGCACCATGGGCATGATCCTGTTTGCTTACGTGCTGCTGGTGGGATACGTGAACGGCGATGCAAGCCGCCGCGGGATGAGGCGAGGTTTGTGGACGGTGATTGCCATCTTTGTGCCCAACGGCATAGGCATCATTCTGTACTTCTTTATGCGCGAACCACTGCTTGAGACGTGCCCTAAATGCCATGTGCTGGTGCGTTCCAGCTTCGCGTTTTGTCCCAACTGCTCTGCACAGTTGCGGACTGCATGTCCAAATTGCCGCCGCCCGGTTGAAGCCGGATGGAATACGTGTGCTTTCTGCGGCGCCGGCCTGAGTCCAGCGCCTGCGGCTCCCGCCCGCTGAGACCCGACGATACTACGGGCGGGTTCTGGCCCTGCAGAACTCGTCCAACAATCCTTGGGATTTGTCACCAGGTTTCGTTAGAATAAATCTTCATGGCCAACAGCATTCCAGCCGCAAACCGGCACGCGTTCCAAACAGACGACCTGCGTCTTACGCCTATTGCTGACAAAGTTCTGGCTCGCGAGCGGCTGAGCTTTGACGATGCCGTCACGCTTTATCGCTCACCGGATATCCTGGCCCTCGGCTGGCTGGCCAACCATGTGCGCGAGCGCATGCACGGCAACCTGACGTATTTCAACGTCAACCGCCACATTAATCCGACGAATGTCTGTGTAGCTGCCTGCCGGCTTTGCGCCTTTGGTCGCAAGAAGGATGCTCCCGGGGCTTACACCATGGCGCTGGAAGAAGCTTTTGAAGCCGCGGCTTCAGGCTACTCAGAAGCGGTGACAGAATTTCACATCGTGGGCGGCCTTCATCCCGACTTGCCGTTCCAGTACTATCTGGACCTGATTTCCGGCCTCAAAGAGCGTTTCCCGCAGGTGCACCTGAAGGCGCTGACCATGGTGGAAATCGCATTCCTGGCCAAGCGGGCCAAGCTGACCATTGAAGAGACATTGCGGCAGCTCAAGAATGCCGGGCTGGATTCGCTGCCGGGAGGTGGCGCAGAGATTTTCCATGAGCGGGTCCGCCGCGTGATTTGCGACCATAAAATTGACGGCGACCAGTGGCTCGACACCGCACGCACGGCCCATAAGATCGGCCTAAAATCGAACGCCACCATGCTTTACGGCCACGTGGAAAATGAAGAAGACCGCGCTGACCACCTGGTCCGACTGCGAGAGTTGCAGGATGAAACCCACGGCTTCCAGACTTTTATTCCGTTAGCTTTCCATCCCGCCAATACGCCTCTTCAGCACCTGTTTACGACGACTGGCATGCTGGATCTCAAGCAGATCGCCATTGGCCGCCTGGTGCTTGATAACTTCCCACACGTCAAGGCGTACTGGCAGATGCTGGGGCCCAAAATCGCGCAAATCGCACTACGATTCGGAGCTGACGATATCGATGGCACAGTGGTGGAAGAGAAGATCTATCACGACGCCGGCGCCACCACGCCTCAGGGGATGCGCCGCAGCGACCTTGAGCGCCTGATCCGCGAAGCTGGCCGCGAACCGGTGGAGCGGGATACGATGTACCGGCCGGTAACGAGGACGGAGACGTCGTTCACGATTTCCGTTTAGATCTGTTTCTGCAATCCCGAGCATAGCGAGGGATCCCTACGCCCGGAAGTGATCGCCGCTGTGGGTTTAAGAGGAAAGCCGATCGTTAACTGCTACTTTTCGAAAACCCTTTCAAAGATCTTATTTACATTCCTCAACTGCCGCTCGATTGAAAACGCCTGTTGAATCTGTTTTGGAGGAACGCGTGCGGTGATTTCCGAATCATTCATCACCAGCTCGCGAAAATTCAGGTCTTCTTTCCAGGCTCGCATGGCGTGCTTCTGCACCAGACGGTAGGCGTCTTCTCGCGACATTCCGTGCTCAGCCAAATCCAGCAACAATTGTCCGCTAAAGACCAGGCCACCGGTGCTTTCCAGATTTTTGAGCATACGGTTAGGATAGACGAGCAGCGTGTCGATGAGGTTGGTTGTCTTTGCCAGCAGGTAGTCCACCAGAATGGTGGAATCCGGCAGGATCACGCGTTCCACTGAGGAATGCGAGATGTCGCGCTCATGCCACAAAGCCACATTTTCAAACGCCGCCTGAGCGTTAGACCTGACCACGCGA
>DASUBD010000233.1:0-5390 GCA_035763445.1 Candidatus Angelobacter sp. | reverse complement strand
GGTGCCACCGTTCATTCCGTCGTCTGAGGACCACGACAACATTTACGGGCGCGGTTCCTGCGACGCGAAAGGAATCATCGCCGCGCAGATTGCCGCCTGCCAGCGACTGCGCAAAGACGGCGCGGCCGTGGGAATGCTCTTCCTGGTGGGTGAGGAGCGAGACAGCCTGGGCGCAAAGATCGCCAACGAATCTCCACTCGGCAGCCGGTTCCTGATCAACGGCGAACCGACAGACAACAGGCTTGCTGTTGCGTCGAAGGGCGCTTTACGCGTGGAAATTATCGCGCGCGGCAAGATGGCGCATTCGGCGTATCCGCATCTCGGCGAGTCGGCCATTGAGAAGCTGCTCACAGCTCTTGAACGTTTGCGCAAGATGAAGCTGCCGGAAAATCCTGAAGTAGGCCCCTGCACGCTCAATATCGGCCTGATTGAAGGCGGCCGCGCGCCCAATGTAATTCCTGATTACGCCAAGGCACAGCTTCTCTATCGCCTGGTGGGTGAATCTGATGGATTGCGAAAAGAGATTGCGCAGACGGTGGCGGGAGCAGCTGAAGCCGAAGTGGTACTGGAAATTCCATTTATGAAGCTGGGCACGGTGCCCGGTGTGGAGACGATGGTGGCCGCGTTCACCACGGACATTCCCGCGCTAAGCAAATGGGGGACGCCGTTGCTGCTCGGTCCAGGCTCCATCCATGTGGCACATACAGACCGCGAGTTCCTGGCGAAAAAAGAGCTGAATGCAGCGGTGGACCTGTATTGTGCGATTGCGAGGCAGCTGCTGGCCTCTTAGGCTCACGTGTGCTGGTCAAAACTCTCTTTTCATACGCTGCCCAATAAGAAAGCGCACCCTTCGAGAAGAGTGCGCTTTCCGGCTCATCCGTATTACCTTTGCAGGTAATCAGGTTCAGTACTGGCCGTAGATCAAAACATCTACTGCGCCTTGTGTCGTGGCGGCGCCAACGCCGTCAATGGCAATCTCCAGTTTGGTTCCAGGCACGTCGTACACCCGCGTCAGTTGAGAGTGCGGAGTGAGCAGAACATGATCAAGGAAGGCCACCAGCTCATTGCCTTCCATGATGGTCAGCCGGACAAAGACATTGCATGTGGAGCCGATGCGTTCGTCGGCCACAAGGCGAATCTTGTCAAAGCGACTGGTGTCAACGGTGCCCAGAGTTTTGGATTCGCCGCCTTTTACAGTCTCGGCTCCAACCTTGGTCCGAAACGCCAGGACATTTTCAAGCTCATGTACAGGAATGGGAATTTTGGGTGCAGTTGCCATAAAAAGCTCCTTCTTGTGCGCCAGAATGGCGCGTTGGCAAATGGAAGGGACTGCAACAGCTTTGCAAAAACCGTTGGCTAGCTGACTTGCGTGCGCCTCCGAGGGAGTGGCTGGGGGTTGCCGCTCGGAAGGAAGCGGTTCTTGCGGCGCGGCCTTTGGGCTCCTAACTTTGCTGCTTCTTCTGAGAGACGCTCAGACTCGCGTAAATAAAACCAGGTCTGCCTGTGGGCGAAACGGCAATTGGCGTCTCAAGCCGAAAAAGTTATTGAAGTCCTGAGCCGGGCAGTTTCCGTCGTACTGACCCGCCGTTTCGTATCCGAGAAGAAGTATATGCCGAAGCCCCGCAAGCGAAGTCGGAGCTAAGGCAAAATAGTTTGTAAATGTTTTCGCGCGCTGGCTAGGCCCGCTTCAATTCCTGCTCGGGTAATTTCACGTCGCGGGCGATCATTGGCAAGCGCGCCGCTCCAAGCAGTCCGGCATCACTACCCAGCAGCGCACGTGTGATAATGGTGCTCCTGCGGGCGGGAAGCGCGTCATCGTGAATCGGCGTTCCCTGCACGCCGTGCGTCGCCTGGACGGGAGCGGTGGCGCGATAAACAAATGAATTTTTTCTGACCTCCTGAAGCAACGCCGGCGCGAACGCTTCCCATGCAAGCGAAACGCCACCACCGATGACGTACATGGGAAGATTAAAGATATTTACAAGATCGGCAATCACAGCTCCCAGCGCTTTGCCTGCAGTGGCGAAAATCTCCCGGGCCGGTTCATCTCCCTGCACCGCCATTTGATAGACCACCTTGGAGCTGAACTCCGGATCTTCATCCATGGCTCGCGCCAGTTCCGGCGCTTTGCCCATGGCCACCGCTTCCACGGCCATGCGCTTTACCGCGGTGGCGGAGGCGTATTGCTCCAGACAGCCACGATTGCCGCAGCCGCAGGGCGGCCCATTGGGATCAGCAGTGATGTGGCCCAGTTCGCCTGCCATTCCGGTCATGCCGTGCCAGATGCGGCCCTGCAGCACAATCCCGCCGCCCACGCCGGTGCCAAGCGTAATCATGCACATGTCATCCACGTTGGAGGCGGCGCCGAGCCATTTCTCTCCCAATGCGGCCGCGTTGGCGTCATTTTCCAGGACTACCTGGGTCCCGAGCCGCTGCTCAATGTCCTGACGTACAGGGTATTCCTGCCAGCCTGGGAGGTTGGGCGACTCGCGCAGCATTCCGGTTTGCATCTCAATGATTCCGGGAACGCCAATGCCAATTCCTGAGAGTTGACCTGTGGTGCTGCGGTACTTGGTGGCCAGTCCCTGGATGGCGCTGCACATCTCGTGGATCACCTTGTCACGCCCGCGTGTGACCTCAGTGCCTAGTGTGATTTTCTCCAGAATCTTCCCGTTGGTATCGACTGCCGCAATTCTAAGGTTTGTGCCGCCCAGATCAACGCCAATGGCAAATGGAATCATCTCTCAGGCCTCCCAGGCAGTAGGTATGATGCCCTGAGCCAGTGTATCGAAAATAGACCTCGCCAGAGCAGTGGGAGCCGTTTTTGACCCAGAACCTCAACTCGGACTAAAGACTGTTCTGGTCTGCTTGCGGTGTCGCACCCGTTGCAGCGCGCCTGATTGTCCTTTATCTTTCTTCGCATGCAAATTCAGGACAAAGTAGTTATCGTAACCGGCGGAGCCAACGGAATTGGAGCGGCGCTGTGCCGGAAGTTTGCCGCGGAAAAAGCCAGGGCTGTTGTGGTCAGTGATATTGACGTGCCCGGAGCTGAGCGCGTCGCCGCAGAAATTCATGGCCTTGCAATCGTAGCCAATGTAGCCACAGAACGTGACGTGCAAAAGCTGGTACAGGAAACCACGGATCGCTTTGGCCAGGTGGACGTCTTCTGCTCGAACGCAGGCATCGGCGTAGCGGGAGGGCCGGAAGCTTCCGACAATGATTGGCAGCGAAGCTGGGAAGTGAACGTGATGGCGCACGTTTACGCCGCCAGAGCGGTTCTGCCGCAGATGCTCGCGCGCAAATCAGGTTACCTGGTGCAGACAGTCTCAGCCGCAGGGCTGCTGACGCAGATTGGGTCTGCGCCTTACACGGTCAGCAAGCACGCGGCGCTGGCCTTTGCCGAATGGCTCAGCATCACTTACGGCGATCAGGGATTGCGCGTTTCCGCGCTGTGTCCGCAGGGCGTGCGCACAAACATGCTGGCCAGAGCGGAATTCGCCGGTGGCGCTTTCCTGCTGGATACCGCTATTGAACCCGCGCAAGCGGCAGACGCGGTAATCCAGGGCATGGCGGAAGAAAAGTTTCTGATCCTGCCGCATCCTGAGGTGGCCAGGTATTTTCAAAACAAAGCTAACGATTACGAACGATGGCTGCGCGGCTTACGCAAGTTGCAGGCTACTACGCAGATACTCGCGCCGAAGATTTGAATTGCGCAATTTGAGTCAGCGCTGAACACCTGGAATCAGGTGTCTTTACGAAGCGAAATGCTGAGAAGACTGGTTGCGCGAGGCAAAATCATCAATCATTGCACGGCTTGCCTCCATCGCCCGGTCCATGCCATGCTCAACGCCCCATCCCAGCACCTCTTTGGCGCCGTGTTTCTGGACAACATAATGAAAAGCCGTGGCAGGATCAAATCGATCAGCCACGATGTCTGCAACATATTCACCGCGACGCATGGAAAGCGCCGAGTGGTGGGTGCTGATCATGGTCTCCTGCAGCGCCATAAGATGGCTGGCAATCACTGACTCCAGAACCCTGGGAGAAAAGCCGTGCAAAGGATACTGGCAAATTCCAATGGCAGCCTTGTGGGGAAAGGAGGCATTCACCATTGCCTCGTAAGCAGGGAGCTGATCACATCCGTTGCGGCCGCTCAGTGCCCACGACATTTCTCCGGCAATACGGAAGCCGGCAAAGCCCTGGCGTAAAGATTCGTTGATGGAACGATCCAACATCTCCATCATCGCCTGTCGTTCAAATTTTCCGTCCGAAAAATAGACTTCGTCTTCGGCATGGATCTCAAGCGCGCCGCGCCTGATCTCCTGATGTGTGTCTACGCCGTGGGCCTCAAGGGCCATTCGCAGACGAGGGATGATTTCCGGCTTTTGCGCGCAGAAGCAGCGCTCGCCTTTACGCAAGCCGTCCACCAGATACGGAACCAGAGTCTCAACCAGGGTGGCAGCGTCACGATAAAAGATGCATATGTGGTCGCCGCGCTTGAACTGAAATACTGACGAGGAGGTGAGCATTTCCTAAGGCCTCCGTCAAACCCTTAAAAGTTAGAAAATTCTAAAACACAAACTGAGTTCGCAAACAACGAAAAAGAGGAAACTTACCTTAATCCCACCTGATAAAAATGCCACACCGGTCCAGGCGTCGGGCGGTGATCGAAGTCCTAAAAAGAAACTCACAATTTCAAAATCCTGGGGCAGAATAGATGCGCTTTCAGAACAATATCCACGCCATTTGAGTCTCGATCTCCGGGAAGGAACTGCATGCGGCCACAGGTACAAGTTGAAGCAATATCCGCCAGCGCAGCAGCCATTGCGCCAGCGCAAATAGAAGAGGCAGTCGCAAGCTGGTTACTGTTACAGAAGCTGGCTTTCCGTTTCGGCTTCATCTATTTCGGTCTCTATTGCTTTCCCTCCCCTCTGAACATTATTCCCAAGGCGGACGTCATCTTCGGCTGGTGGGACAAGCTTTGGCAGAAGCTGGTGATCTGGACCGGCGCTCACATTCTCCACCTCAGCCAGCCGGTGCAGTACAACCCCACCGGAAGCGGCGACACTCTGCACAATTACATCCAGAACATGCTGATGCTGGTGTTTGCAGTTGCCGGCGCTGCCATCTGGTCTGTGCTGGACCGCAAACGCCGCAATTACACCTACCTGCATGAGTGGCTGCGCCTGTACGTGCGACTGTTTCTGGGCGCAACGCTCCTGGGTTACGGGGCATTCAAGGTCATCAAATCACAGTTTCCTTATCCTTATCTCAGCCGGCTGCTGGAGCCTTATGGTGACGGCTCGCCCATGGGACTGCTGTGGACCTTCATGGGCTATTCCAAAACTTACAACGTGTTTACCGGACTGGTGGAGATGATGGGCGGCGCA
>DASUBD010000232.1:0-4585 GCA_035763445.1 Candidatus Angelobacter sp. | reverse complement strand
CCCTGGCCGGCAGTGATACGGTTGCTGTGTTGCTTCCGGGGGCGAATTATTTCCTTGGTCACAAAGATTATCCTGGTGCACGCCGCTTGATTGATTCCGGTGTGGCTGTTGCTTTGGCCACGGACTTCAATCCCGGGACTTCACCCACGCCGAGCATGCCTTTCATTCTTTCTACTGCGTGCACGCACATGCGGATGAGTCCGGCGGAAGCGATAAGCGCCACCACCATCAATGCGGCTTGCGCGCTGGGCTTGCAAGGGCAAAAGGGAAGTATTGAGCCAGGCAAAGATGCGGATCTCGCGGTGTTTGATGTGCGCGATTATAGGGAAATTGCCTACTGGCTCGCCTGGAACCGCTGTGCTGAAATGGTGGTAGGCGGTGAGGTGCAGGGGGGTTGCCGCAGATTAATGGTCGATTGCAGAACCAGCCGCGAATGAAGGCGAACAAAACACAACTCAAAAACTCGTCTTTGCAAGCTGCTCGCTGGATTGGAGTGGCTATAGCGACGCTCGGGCTTGTAACGACCGCAGAACTATGTTTTGCTGTCGCCCGTGCAGGGCAGCAACCCTCGGTCAATGTTTCCGCCCAGCAAATTTCAAATCCTGCAGTTCCAGCTGCAACGCCCGAGTCGACGCCACCTCCAGCCGCCCAGCAGCGGGAACAACCAGCTAATGGTCCGCCAACCCTGAGACCATCGCCGACTATCTCTGGAGCGCCTACCAGCACTGGGCAAGCATTTGTTTTTCCGCAGCTTAATGACCGTGAAATCGTAGTCACTGCTGTAGGCGACGTAATGCTGGGTACGACCTTTCCCGATGAGACCGGAGGTCTTCTGCCACCCAGCGACGGCGCTGATCTACTGCAGCAAGTGGCTCCCATCCTCAAGCGTGGCGACGTTGTTTTTGGCAACCTGGAAGGCCCTCTGGCGGATGGCGTAGGTACGTCTCTCAAATGCCGGGGAAAAGCGCCGGGACACTGCTACGCATTTCGGGTACCCACCCGTTACGGCGCTCTCCTCAAGGCTGCCGGGTTCACAGTTATGGGGCTGGCCAACAATCACGCCATGGATTTTGGCCAGGAGGGTCGAGACAGCTCACGACAGACACTGGAAGCCCAGGGGATCGCCCATACGGGCGAGATCGGGGATATCGCCCATCTTGCGATTAAGGGCGAGAGGGTGGCAGTGATCGCATTTGCCACCTATCCGGGGGCCTACAACCTGCTGGATCTCGATGACGCACTTGCGGCGATTCGTCAAGCCAAAGTCGATTCAGACCTGGTCATTGTTTCTTTTCACGGAGGTGGCGAGGGAGCTACCCACCAGCACGTGCTGGAAGGCGATGAGATGTTTTTGGGTGAAGACCGTGGCGATCTGCGCCGGTTTACCCACGCTGCCATCGACGCTGGCGCCGGCCTGGTGCTGGGCAGTGGCCCGCATGTCGTGCGCGGGATGGAAATCTACCAAGGCAAGCTGATTGCCTATTCTCTGGGCAATTTTGCCACTTATGGACCATTTAATCTCAGTGCGGAAAATGGCATTTCACTGATCCTGGAAGCGCATCTTGCACCAGATGGATCCTTTCTCAGCGGACAGGTTTATCCAATAAAACAGGAAAAACCTGGAGGGCCGAAACTGGATCCGACCATGGCCATAGTCCCGATTCTACGCAATCTGTCACTTGAAGATTTCATCACGAATGCGGTTGTCGTGGGACCCAGAGGCGAACTCTGGGCTCCGGGACTGCAGTTGCCAGCGTGCGCCAACGCACCGGACATGCTGAATGCGGTAATTGGTACCAGACCCTGCGGAATCTACCCCTAAACCGGGACGATGCCTGACAATCAACGGTAATTAACATGAGAATCCGGTACTCTTTCTTACTCTTTGTGCTCTTTGGCGGAATGGCTTTCAGTGGCGAACCATCTGGGCGCGTCGCGAACTTGCAGCCTGAACTGAAACAGGTTTTGATCCAGGATGACGCCTGTTTCAAAGCGTCGCCGAGTGACGCGTCCGATCATGTCATGGAAACCCCGGTGGACACGCAGCAGATCTTTACCTCAGGACGTGAGGCCGGAATCATTGCCGCACCGCAGGATGATTGCGATTGTCGCAATGGAAATTGCTCGACCTTTGTTTATCTCAAGTCCGGCGACAGCTACACACTCGCCATGCAACACCATTTCTCATCGCTAAGGCCCATGAAGATCGTCAAGCATGGCCTCCCTTCATTGTCAGGGAAGTTTCAGGTGAGTCCGGTAGAGGAAGAGACAACCGTTTATGATTGGAGCGGCAAGGAGTACGAGCCCTCTCTTTGTGCTACGGTGACTCAACGCAAAAATGTTCGCCTGCCAAGCATCTCCCGCCATCCGTGTAAGAGTCGGTAAAGCACGACTGACTTTCCGGACCCGCATTGCCTTACGATAATGTTTGTCAGGCAGGCGGTTCTCAGTCACAATAGAGTCAGTCTTTGGCCGAACATATCGGGCATACCACGCATCGAGGTCTGGCCCATTTCTCATAATTCCGCCAGGATTTTGATCAGGCGCAGCATGTGGAGCGCCTAATACCAAGGAGCCACCGGGTGACTCTCAAGAGCCATATTTTTGCCCTTATTCTCATTCTGATTCCGGCACTGGCAAAGGCACAGCGTTTGCCTGAAGGCGTTGCGCCGCAACATTACAGTTTGTCTTTTATTCCCGACCTGCAAAAAGCGACTTTCAGTAGCGAGGAAACTATAGATGTCCAGGTGCTCAAGCCGGCGAGCACCATTACGTTGAATTCGGCGGAGCTTGAGTTTCAGCTGGCCGAAATCACGCAGGGCGAGAAGACCCAGACCGCACAGACCAGCTTCAATCCGAATAAGGACCAGGCCACGCTGACAGTGCCTGCCAGCTTGCTGGCGGGCCCAGCGTCAATCCATATCAGGTTTACCGGCATTCTCAACGACAAGCTGCGTGGATTTTATCTGGCTAAAACAACGCTGCGGAACTATGCCATTACACAGTTCGAGTCCACTGATGCCCGACGGGCGTTCCCCTCATTCGATGAGCCAGCATTGAAGGCGACCTTCGACATTGCTCTTACCATTGATCAGGGAGATACCGCCATTTCGAACGGTAGGATCGTCTCTGACACTCCCGGGCCGGGCGAAGGCAAACATACCTTGAAATTTTCCCAGACCGCAAAAATGTCCACGTATCTGGTGGCGATGGCGGTAGGAGATTTTGCCTGCAACGAAGGCTCAGCGGACAACGTGCCGATTCGGGTGTGCGGCACTCCGGATAAGAAGCCGCTTGGCGTTGCGGCGCTGCGTTACGCTGAAGAAATCCTGCACTATTACAACAGCTACTACGGTATTCCTTATCCGTTCGGGAAGCTGGACATTGTAGGCGCGCCAGATTTCGAAGCTGGAGCCATGGAGAACACCGGCGCCATCTTTTATCGGGAATCCGACCTTTTCATTGATGACACGCATTCTTCCGTTTCCAGTCATCAGGATGTCTTTGAGGTTCTGGCGCACGAAATGGCACACCAGTGGTTCGGAGACCTGGTGACCATGAAATGGTGGGACAACATCTGGCTTAACGAGGGCTTTGCCACATGGATGGAACTGAAGCCTTCACAGGCGCTGCATCCAGAGTGGAATGCCGCGCTGGATGGGGTGAATGCCAGTGATGAGGCATTGCGGGTGGATGCTTTGCGGAATACACATCCTATCCGCGCGCGGGCAGAAACGCCGGAAGAAATCGACGAACTCTTCGATTCCATCTCCTACCAGAAAGGCGCGGCGGTGCTGCGGATGGTGGAATCGTATGTGAGCCCGGATGTATTTCGTCGCGGGGTGAATGCTTATCTGCGCAAATTCCAATACAGCAACGCAAGCGCAGAAGACTTCTGGAACGCCATTGCTTCTGTCTCAGGACGGCCGGTGGACAAAATCATGCCCACCTTTGTGGAACAGGCGGGCGAGCCTCTGATTACGGTGAAGACTTCCTGTGTTGCGGCGGCGCCCGAACCAAAGGTGCGTTCGCGCCGGCACCACCGTACCCGGCGCATTGCGCCTGCCCAGCCAAAGACGGAAATATCGCTGGCGCAGACTCGTTTCTGGCTTGATCCTTCCAGTGCTCCGGCGAACTCCACCACATGGATGGTGCCTTTGTGTGTCAAGGCCGCCAGCGCCAGGCCTTTTTGTCAGATTGTGGGCCAGAAGGAGTCAGTGCTTCCTGTAGCCGGAGGCTGTTCGCCCTGGCTGTTTGTGAATGCCAACGCCATGGGCTATTACCGGACGCATTATGACGCTGATACGTTGCAGAAGCTGACCAGCCTCGGGAAAACCGAATTAAGCACGGCTGAACGGCTTTCTTTGCTGAACGATGAAGCGGCGCTGGTATTGTCCGGCCAAGAGAACGTTGCCAATTATCTTGATCTGGTTTCCGCGCTCAAGCAGGATGATGAGCGCCCGATTATGAAGAGCTATCTTGCAGGGCTCCGACTGGTGCATGATTATCTTCTTACTGAGGCCACCAAACCAGCATTTATCTCCTGGGTTCGCAATAACTTTGGCCCTATGTTCACCAGACTGGG
>DASUBD010000231.1:0-2351 GCA_035763445.1 Candidatus Angelobacter sp. | reverse complement strand
ACGGCAATCAGCGTGACGGCAGCCAATGGAAGAATTACGCAATGCAGGACATAAAAGCGCAGCAGGGCGTTGGCGTTGACCTCATTCCCGCCAAGCATGAGGAACCTGATCTCTTTACCCATTACCGGCACGGCTTTGGCGATGTTGGATCCGACCGTCACCGCCCAATACGCCAACTGGTCCCAGGGCAGCAGGTAGCCGGTGTAGCTGAGCAGCAGTGTAAGAAGCAGCAGGAATACGCCGATGACCCAGTTAAACTGCCGCGGTGGACGGTAAGCACCGCGATAGAAGACTTTGAACATGTGGGCAAAGACCAGGAAGACCATGGCATGCGCGGACCAGCGATGCAGGTTGCGCAGAAACACTCCGGATGCCACCACGTACTGCAGGTCTTTCATGTCGGCGTATGCCTGCGGCACCGAGGGGTGGTAATAGAACATCAACAGGATTCCGGTGGCCACCAGGATGAAGAAGGTGCTGAGCGTGAGCGCGCCCAGATACCAGGTGGGACTGAATTCCAGAGCGCGCGAGCGGATCTTCACCGAGAACAGGTGCAGAAAGATGTTTTGCTGTACTGCCTGCGAACGATGAAGATTGCTGGAGCCGCTGCCGCTGCGGAAGATGGTCTTCCAGACTTCCGTGTTCCGCATGCGGTCAAATTCGGCGCGAAGGGTGATTGCCATGGTTTATACCCTCACGAATTCCTGTTCCTTGAGCACGCTGGAACGGTCAACCATCAGGTAACCTTCATCGTTCAGCCAGACTTTCAGCCAGGGCAGCGGTTGTGGCGCCGGACCAGCGACCTTAATGCCATCGCGGTTGAAGCGGCTGCCATGGCAAGGACAGGCAATCAGATCAAGCTCAGGCTTCCATGCCGTGAGACATCCAAGGTGCGTGCAGATCGCGCCCAGGGCGTAAAAGCCCTTGGGGCCATTTACCAGGTAAATGCCGCTCTGGGGATCGAGGGTGACGGTTCCCGCAGCAAACTGGTCAGGTTTGCCGGCTTTGATAATGGGCGATGCCTCAAAGAGCACATTGGGTGAAAAGAACTCGTAGGAGAACAATCCTGTGCCAACGGCCGCCACAACGAGCGAGCCCATGCCCATTTTGGCGAAAAACTCGCGGCGGCCGGCATCCTGAACTTCGTCTTGCGCCGATGATTTCGCGGGCGCTGCCGCGCCTATTGATTTCGCATCACTCATTTGCTGCTCCTTAGATCAAACGACTGGATTGGAATGAGTCCGGTAGGCTCGGCCGAGCGGAAGTGGAATGCTTCCATGGTGATCTCGTTCACGGGACAGCGCAGCGCGCACAATCCGCAGCGGATGCAGCGGGTTTCATCCTTCACCATCACCGCGCCGGTGACCTGCTTTTCCGCGAGTTCTTCCACAGCCACCCCGCGCAGTTCTACGCCGTAGGCATCACGGTTCTGATCGAGGTGCGCCAGCACGGGCTCAGGAAATTCAATTTCTTCAAGAGGAACCAGTTCAAGGCACTGCTCGGGACAAACATCCACGCAACCGCCGCAGAGGATGCATTCGCTGCCATCCACGTCAGTGCCTTCAAATACGGTATTGATCCAACAGCGGAGGCAGCGCTGCGCCTCTTCCACGGCGGTGGTTTCATTGAAGCCGACCTCCACCTCGGTAACGCCGGTGCGGCGCTCCAGCGGCAACATGGGTACCGAGTGGCGGGCGATTTCCATGTAATTGGTGATCATCTGATGGCGGTCTAGCACCTCGACTTCCAGCAGCGGATCGGGGTGCCGTTCTCCGCGCAGAAACTCGTCAATACCGACGGCAGCGCGCTTGCCATCAGCAACGCTGTCAATGATCAGGCGTGGACCGAAGACGCAGTCTCCGCCGGCAAAGATTCCCGGGGCGGAAGTCATGAGGTTGCTGCGATCCACTGCGATCAGGCCGCGCTGCGTGATTTCAATCTTGCTGGCGGAGCCAAGAAAATCCAGGTTGGGCGCCTGCCCGATGGCCAGAATGACGGTGTCACAGTCGATGGATGACTCGCTTCCGCTGGCAAATTGCGGATTGAACCGTCCGTTCGCATCGAAGACACGGCTGGTGCGTACGGTTTCGAGTCCGGTCACGCGGCCATCTTTGCCGAGCACTTTGTTGGGCCCGAAGCCCGCGTGAATGACCACACCTTCCGTTTCGGCCTCTTCAATTTCTTCGAGGGCGGCCGGCATCTCGTCGCGCCGCTCAATACAGACAATATGCACTTCACTTGCACCCATACGGAGCGCCGAGAGCGAGATGTCCACCATTTCATGCGAGGCGACGGCAGTAAGATTTTTGGCCCAGTCTTCGGTCTGCATTTCATGCTGGCGAACAACTTCA
>DASUBD010000230.1:0-6507 GCA_035763445.1 Candidatus Angelobacter sp. | reverse complement strand
CTCAGAAAGCCGATCCAGAGCTGGCGAAGCAGGAGATTGTCTCTGTCCACGCCGGCCACAACAGCCTGAAGCAGACCATTGTTCATCCCAATCCCAGGCTGCTGACGCGGGATACTGCGCTGCCAAATCTGGTTGCCGTGAGTCCAATCCCCAGCGCGGCGCCTGTGGCTTCGAACCGTCCTCTGCAAAAGCTGCCTCTTGAAAATATGCAGGTAGTCCCGCCCACGCAGCAGATCGCACCGAGAAGTCGCCTGATCTTTCCCGTATCGGCGCCGCAAACTGTGCCTCCTGCGCAAGCAATCGCCGCCAATCGTCCTCTTGCCAGCATTCCTTCAGCAGTGCCAGTCGTTATAGCGCCTGCGGCTCCTATTGCGCAGGTGCACAGGGATCAGGCTCTTCCACTGAATGGGCCGGTTGTTGTACCTCCCATTGAACAACCCATCGCGCGTAACACGCTGTCACTTCCTGCCCAGGCGCCGGACATAACCGCCCCACCGTCATCTATCGCCCACAGAGCGCATGAATCTTTTCCGATTGCCGCGCCGACGGTTGTGCCCCCAAGCCAGTCAGCGACAGCAAGGAACCTGTCTGGTCTTGCTACCGCTGCTCCGCCGCAAACGGTTGTCCCACCTCCTGAACCCATTGCATCCGGCGGAGACACCAACTCTCAGGCAATCGGGCAGCTTCTTGCGCTCAATGTGCGTCCACAGCCACCTTCCGGGCCGCTGAGTGTGCCGGAAGGAAACCGCCTTGGCGAATTTGCAGCCGGTCCCACAGGACGTCCAGGCGCTACTGCTCGCCCGGAAATTGCGGGCGGCGACAGCAGCGCCGGCCACCGCAGCGGCACCAATTCGATTCCGGCGAATACATATGTTGCTGCTCCTGTCGCACAACCCACCGCAAACGCAGTCGTTGCCTCGTCTGCTTCAATTCCTGCAATAAAACCGATTTCTCCTGACCGGGTAGACACATCTGCCGATCGCGCTGAGCGGGAAATCTTCGGCGACCGCCGCCGCTACGCCGTCCGCCTCAGCATGCCCAATCTCAACTCCTCAATTGGAAGCTGGATCATGCGTTTCGCCCGGCTGAATTCACAGCCGGGGACTGAAGAAGATATCGGCGCGCCGGAACCGCTGCACAAGGTAGATCCTGCCTATCCGGCTTCTTATGTGCATGATCGCATCGAGGGTACGGTGATTTTATATGGCGTAATTCGCAGTGACGGCTCGGTCGGTGACGTACGCATCCTTGAAGGCTTTGATTCCGTGCTTGATGAAAACGCGCGTGCCGCTCTGGAGAAATGGCGTTTCCGCCCCGGAACCCGCAATGGCCTTCCCGTCGATGTGGAGGTAGTTGTGCGTGTTCCCTTCCGTGTCCCCAGAGCGCCGTTCTAGCGCTATTGGGATCATCGCGCAGCGACTGCAGCCGTCTGGACATTCTCGATCACCGCATAGATGCGTGGATGCGTACAAACCTCGTAATAGGGTTGATCTGTAAACTGCTTGAGCGCAAAGTCCCGTGGGTCTATGCGCGCGATGCGTCCTTCACGGACCACAATCTTGTGAAACAGCCCCTGCCCCAGTGGAACCATACCCGCGTGGACCCGCACGGTGTTGGTCTTCCATATCATGGGCACTCTCAGGTCGAACGGCTGCAGGGAAATCTCTGTCCGCAATTTCTCAAATGCCGCCCTGCTGATGTGAATGCCTCCCAGGTTATAGCGCAGCAGGAATTCATCCGCGTTACCACCGGCATCAGCATCATCAATGGTTTTGAATGAAAAGACATTGAACAGCAGATCGCGGTTTTCCAGCAGCTGTCGAACTCCCTTATTGCAGGATGAAAGCCGGTCGCTCTCATTGATGGCTTTAGAAATCATGATGGGACGCGCGCCATCCATCAGGTACATGGGCGCCGAGTCCTGATAGGAAATACCGATCCCCAGTTCCAAACTGGGCAGTCCTGCCGCGCGTGAACGCTCGTTATATGCGGTGACCACCTCCACAATCTCCTTGGCCAGCACGCAGGTCTGCGCCACGCCCACCGCAGGTTCTCCTTCGCGCTCAAACAACGCCAGGATTACCGCATCCCCTTCGATGAACACTTTGCGCGCGTCATACTTCGGCAGCAGCTTGTTGATGGGATCATAAAAATTCAGGCTGAAGTAGGAAGCCGGATTGAGCCCGCGTTCGAACAGCGTGCGGGTGAGCGTGGTCGACTCGCGAATATCGGCCTTCAACACTACATGATGAATGACTCTCTCTTCAGCAGGCTTCTGCTCTTCCGGCAACAGGTATTCGTAAAGTGTGTTGTTGACCGCTGAAAGCTCACGGAATTTTTCATTGCCGAGCACATTCACGGTCTCCATCGCCGCGGCCACAACGCCCATCCGCCGCAAATCACGATGAAAACGGATGAAATCACCGAAAAAGCGCCCCGCGATCCTGGCTTTCTCTGCCGGACGCGTGCTCTTCAACTTTCGCACGGCAGCATGCAGGTTCTCCGGGGAAATCTTGCCGTGTTCTTCCAGCAAGGCTTCCACCCGGCGGCGTTCATCGCCGGAGATCAGGGCATTCTTGAGCTGCTGCGGATTGATGGGCGGTGAATACTGGGCCAGCAGAGGGGCTGCTTCGTAAGCCGCCAGCACGCGTTCCATCACATTCTCTTTTTCCAGCAATTCCACCCAGGCGCTGAGAATGGCCTTCTGCGCCTTGCCGTTTGTTGTGGAATCATCAGGAGCGCCACTGGCCATCAATTCCTGCGCATTTTCAAATGCGTTGAGAAGGCCTTCCACGCGGCTGTCATCGGGCGAGCTGACCAGCTCAAGCGTCTGAAAAAATTCGCCCATTAGCGCATCTATCGCCTCCAGACGGTCTGGATCATGGGCAAACGTGCCGAGCATCACATAGTGTTCTGCATTCAAGTAGCTGTCTTCAGCGTCTTCAACAAAAAGCAGCCGGTTCAGGAACAGCTCGTAAATATGTTTTTCATTCTCGCCGAAGAGTGATCGGCGCGTCTTGCCCAGAGTCTCCCTTTCAGCATCGCGCAATACCTGAAACAGGTCCTGGCCGGCGCGCCGCAGCACGGTCTTCTTATTAATCTGGAAACGGGCAAAACGCTCGCGCAGTTCAATTACCGGGGCGCTTGCCGATTGCCTTGGGCCTTCATACGCCTTCATTCGCGCGCGGCAGCGTTCCAGCACCTTTCCGTATTGGTTCGTCAACTCCGTGCGCTGGAACTTGAGAACCGCCAACCGGAACAACAGGTCCGTGGCAAGGCTGTTCTGGGCTTTGGCCTGGCTGAGCACCGTCACGTGCAGCTCAGTCAAAAGCTTCTTGAATTCTGAAGGATCAAAAGGGCGAGTCCCCCCAGTTTGAAGATCTCGGACACGCGCCGGCATGGCCCCAAACCTTCCGTTGCGCTGCTCTTCTACTGCCAGATCTTCCACGTTCCCGTGCTTGGCAATCAGCTTGAAGATATGTAACTGGGCGGCTGCGGTGAACTTTGGGCTGAGAAAAACGTCATGGCGGATATTGTCGATGCCTGTAATCAGGCCTTCCAGAACGAGCGAGGGCTCGTAGCTGGCCAGCGTCAGTTGCCGGGCATACTCAGACACGTTCCCGCGTTGCAGGAAAGAAAACGCCATGGACCTGCCGATGTTTCTGGGAGAAGCTGGATTCTATAACGAAATGGCGGAATTGCTGAGGTTACCTTGGGCACCATGGCGGCAGCGAGGCATTTTCCCTGACTGCCACCACGGATCAGAAACAGCCTAAAGGGCGCCTTTCTCCTGCTGCCCGGCCTTTCGGGCCTTTTCGAACTCGTCGCCTGGCTGCCAGCCTGCAAGTTGTGGTTGATCTGCCACCTCCCAACCAATGGCCAGCCCTACTTTGGCCAACTTGGCGTCAGCGGTAAAGTCCATATTCGGCCGGTACTCGTCTGATGGCTGGTGGTAGCGGTGGGCCACGTAGTCCCGCTCTTTTTCTTCGCCCCAGGCCAAATCGTGACCCTTAAAGAGCGGCCCTTCATTGATGCTGAAGGCGGGGACACCAACCCGCGCCAGGCTGAAATGGTCAGAGCGGTAATAGTGCCCCGCTTCAGGGTGGTCATCTGGCTGAATAGCCATATCGAACGCCCGTGCCACTGACTCCACCACGGGATACACGCTGGTTCGCTCCGATCCGGAAGCTACCAGTTGCTGTGGTTCCCCAAACGGCTGCACGTCATCAAAGTTCAGATCGAGCGAGATGTTCCGGGCTGGTACGGGAGGATGCATCCCCAGATACTGGGAACCGAGCAGCCCTTGTTCTTCCGCCGTGACCGCCGAAAACAGCACTGTGCGCTTGGGCTTTTGTTTTGTACTGGCGAAAACACGCGCTAATTCCAGCAGGATGCCGCAGCCTGTGGCATTGTCTGTGGCGCCGTTGTAGATGTTGTCCCCCGGCTCATTGGGATGAATTCCCAGGTGGTCGTAGTGGGCCGTGTATAGAATGGCTTGCTGCTTGAGCCGGCCGTCCGATCCCATCACTTTGCCCACAACGTTGCGTGACGCAAACGAACGCACACTGCTGACCACGGTTTGCTTCACGCGAACACTAAGCTCTGTGGGCTTGAAGTCGCGGGAATTGGCTTCTTTTAGCATCTGGTCCAGATCCTGCCCGGCCGCCTGGGCCAGCTTGCGCGCAACCTCCAACTGGATCCATCCTGCTGCCTTCAATTTCGGGTTGGTATCATCTTTTAGGACTGAAGTCTCGCCACCCCACGAATTTCGTACGACCTCCCAGGGATAGCTTGCCATGTCAGTCTTATGGATCAGGATGGCTCCCACCGCTCCGCGACGTGCCGCCTCTTCATACTTGTAAGTCCAACGACCGTAGTAGGTGAGCGCGCGGCCTTTGAAAAATTTGGGATCGTCAGATGGCGGTTCATTCACCAGCATGAGCAACACCTTGCCCTTCAGATCCACGCCTTTGTAATCGTCCCAGTTGTATTCAGGGGCGTGAATGCCATAGCCCACATAAACCAGCGGAGCATCAATCACGGATTTCTCTGAATGAGTCAGGTCCGTGATTACATAGTCGTCCGCGAATTTCAGGGTGATGGGCTCGCCCGATTGAGGAACAAACTGGAGTTGCGACTGCTGCGAATTGGTTGTGATTCCGTAAAAGCCTACGCTCTGGAAATACGTACCGTTCTCGCCTGCGGGCACAAGACCGTAGCTCTTGAACTGCGCAGCGATCCAGTCGGCGGCCTTGTCCCCGCCTTTCTGCCCTGTACCTCGTCCTTCAAGGGAATCATCTGACAGAAGCTTCACTGTCGCCCGGATCTTCTCGGCGTCAATTGAATTCATTGCCTGCTGGGCTGCCGCGGGCAAGCCCTTGCCGCCGCTGCTTGGCTTGTTTTGCGCCGCAACAATCAATGTAATGCTGAGTAAAAGAATCAAAGCAATTCGTTTCATGTTTCCTCATTGGCTCGTAGCCACCACCGTGCATCGGGTCCGCGACCGCGGATTCAATTCTTGGACTCTCAACCTGGCTTAAATTCAGGAACTGATTCCCCAGCCGGGAAGATAGTGGCCGGAGCAGTGCTGTTTACATTGGCCAGCTTGCGGCCCAGCTCCTGCATTTCAGACTTTGACCAGCTTACCGAACTGAACTCAATCTCCCCATCAGGCGCAATCATGAATACCGTGGGGACATTCGTCAGCTTGTAGGCGTTGGAAACGGCATAACCCTTTTCTTCCAGTAGCACAGGAAAAGTCACCCCGAAGCGCCGGTTAAATGCCTCCGTATCGGCGGCGTTGTCCTGTGATATTCCCACGAAGGTAAACTTGCCGCTCTTGCCGTACGCGCGATAGATCCGGTCCAGATAGGGAAAAGCAAACTGGCATACCGGGCAGCTCACCTTGAAGAACGCGGCGATTACGGGGCCCTTCTTCAATGCTTCACGCAAAGAGAATCTGCTGCCATCCGCAAAAGAAAGATTGATATCAGGTGCATGTACTCCAGCCTCAAGTGCGGGCATCGGGTCCTCCGGTGATTATTGTAAATAACAGAGGGCCGATCCGAGCAAACCAGTGGCTGTTGTACCTTTTACTGCGGAGGACTGCCGTTAACCGCGCAACCTGTCTTGTTACTGTCAGACAACGCCCCCAGAGGCTTGCCCGACTCGTCACGGTTCTGGAAAAAGCAACTGTCACTCTTGCGCGAAGGGCCGCTGAATACGATTTTCAAATTGCTGCTGATCTTGTTGTTCTGGTATGAGTTCTTCTGGTTGACGCCCGCAGAACGAGCCGAAAAGTTCCGGATGGCCGTAGGACTGGAAAAGAAACTGCCAAAGGAACTCTGGCCGCGCCAAAGAAACCTGTTTCCCTCCACCAGCGCACCCGTAACATTGCCCTGGAACACCAGGCCAATCACGCCGGACTGGTCGATCTGAATAGTATTGTCCTTAATGATAAAGTCGGCGTAGGTGGCCGAGCCTCCAATCACGATTCCGCATTTTCGC
>DASUBD010000229.1:0-4377 GCA_035763445.1 Candidatus Angelobacter sp. | reverse complement strand
CCACCATTTCCCACAAACGGTGTTGGACTTGGGCTGGGAGACGGAGTTGGACTGGCTGAAGGCGTCGGAGTCGGAGTTGGCTTACCACCTCCGTTTGAGTTGCTGTTGGTAGGTTGGGCGTTGTTGCTATTGTTGTTGCTGGCAAGTCTCGGCAGATTTCCGCCGCAACCGAGCATTACCAGAGCGTAAAAAGAAGCTGCCAGAATGGCGAGCTTCTGCATCATCTTTCCAGACTGCATTTGAAGCGCTCCTCACTTGCTCCCTGGATTAGGAGAACGTGTGCCATGAGCGCCGCAGACACGCCTGCTTTCAGCAGCGTGGAGGCCCACTGCAGCGGCCGGATGGAGAAGGCTGGAAAAGAAAATGTACAGTGGCCCGGAACCAGTCTTACAACACGCGGCCTGTCCGTCCTCTAATCTGCGTCCAGTACGTTAAGACGCATATGAGAGTCTTGGTTTCGTGACCGCATGCCGGGAAGTTTTGCATGTGAAACAATTTTGTCGGGGTTCCCGGAAGACAGCCACCCGTCGATTCACCGCGAGTTTGCGTTTGCCGGTTTGGAACGTGATTAAACTGGCATTAAAGTTTCTAATACCTATACTTTTTGCCTATCGATCACACACGCAAGCGTGCCCTCCCAGAGCTAGCTCATTTCAAATTCTTAATGAACGAATTTAATTCGCCTTTAATGACTTCCCTCCCGCCCTTAAGCGATCTTGTATGTACGGCGAGCGCATAGCGGCGTGACCGCGGGCGCGGAATTGTCCGAGAGTTTTCCCCCGATGAGACTTCCGGACGGGAGAAACGAACCATGCAGATGAAAGAAACCAGGTGGCGTGTTGCAGCAGCAATTTGTGTTGCCCTGATCTACATCTTTGTAACCGCACTTTCCGGAAGAGTTTAGATTCGGCCCGCCGCAGCCGATCGGGCTGCAGTGGCAATCAGGATTGCCGGAGTCAACCATCCGTGCCCCGGCGCATTAACCCAGGATGGAATGCAAAAAGGTTTTTCCTCTCGGAGTTGAACCTTTTGACCAGCAGCACAGTCGAACCTGGCTGTGCTGTTTGTCCTTGCAGAGAGCACAGGAAAACGCGGGTTAAAAGCCGCTCCGTATTAACTCATGCCTGCTCAGCTGTCCCGGTCTCTCATGCGTGACCATCTTCTCAACATATTTCGCCAGCACATCAACCTCCAGGTTCACGGGATCGCCGGACTGCAAGTCGCGCAGGTTGGTTGCTTCAAAGGTGTGTGGAATAATGGCGATTTCCACACAGTCGCCTTCAATCGCCGCCACTGTCAGACTGATTCCCTCCACGCAGATGGATCCCTGCGCTACCACATATCGCGCCAGAGATGAGGGAATCTCAATTACCAGTCTCCGGTCATCCCTGCCCTTGATTTGCTTAAAGCTTATAAGCTTGCCCGTGCCGTCCACGTGTCCCTGGACCATGTGACCACCGAGCCGGTCCTGAGGACGCGCGGGGAGTTCAAGGTTTACCACCGAGCCCTTCTTCAACCTGGATAGTGAGGTGCGCTGCATAGTCTCTTCCGCCAGGTCCGCAGAAAATTCTTTGCGCTTGATCTGTACCGCCGTCAAACAAACGCCGCTCACGGCGACGCTGTCACCGGTCTTCAGTTCTTTCGGAACGTTCTTCCCGGCGAGTGTGATGCGCGTAACTTCTCGCCCATTTCTGGTGGCAAGCCGCTTAATCGCAGCAATACGGCCTGTTTCCTGGATCAGTCCGGTAAACATCAGGCAGCGTCCTCCGGAACATAAGGATCTTTCAAGTAACCTTCTACGGCGAAGTCCTCGCCAAAGCGATGCAGGCTTATGTTCTTCACCACCGCAGCTTCACTCATCCTCTTGAAGCCCGCACCGGCGGCAAAGGGTACTGAGCCCGTACCAGCCAGAATCTTGGGCGCATAATACAAAAACACTTTGTCCACTACGCCTGCCGCCAGCGCTGCCCAGTTCACCAGTGCGCCGCCTTCAATCAGCAGGCTGGTAATTTCCAATTCACCAAGCCGTTTGGCAATGCTGATCAAATCAGGACGGCCGTCTCCCGAACCCAAAGGAACCTGTTCTACCCGGATTCCCAGCTTCTCCAACTCGCTTCTTCTTTTCTCTTCAGCAAAGGAGCAAAACACCAGCACATCCTCTTTTGCGGTCTTTACCAGCCGCGATTCCAGTGGAAGCCTCAGGCGCGAATCCAAAACCACCCGCAGCAGCGGACGGCGCCTTGCGCGGGCCGTCCGGTCAGTAAGCAGCGGATCGTCGGCAATAATCGTGCCCACACCCACCATGATGGCGTCCGATTGGTGCCGCAGTTCCTGCACATGCGCACGCGCTTCAACGCTGGTGATCCATCCGCCGGTCGCGCCGCCTGCACCCAGTGCTGATGGATTCGCCGATTCGCCCGGAGGCGGCGCAATCTTTCCATCCAGCGTCATGCCAGACTTCAGAGTGATTAATGGACGCTTTGACACAATGTACCGCGCAAAAGCTTCATTCAGCTTGCGTGCCTCTGCCTCCATCAGGCCCACTTCTGCCTGAATTCCTGCAGCACACAATTTTTCGAGTCCCTTGCCTGCAACCAGAGGATTGGGATCTGCAATGGCGGCAACCACCCGGTGAATACCGGCGGCAATCACCGCGTCGGCGCAAGATCCTGTGCGTCCCTGATGACAGCAGGGTTCCAGGTTCAGGTAGAGCGTTGAGCCACGAGCTTGTACTCCCGCCTGTTCCAGCGCCAGCACTTCACCATGCTTGACTGCTGTATATGTATGAAAGCCGCTGCCCACGGTCTCGCCGGCTGCATTCACAACAACCGCCCCCACGCGCGGGTTCGGCGAAGCCAGCGCTGTTCCCTGCTCCGCAAGCTGCAACGCCTGCCGCATGTACTGCTCGTCCTGGGAACTCCATGTCATGCCGCAAACAATGAGTCAGCAAAATTCTCCGCACTGAAAGGAAGCAGGTCGCCCGCTTTCTCGCCAACACCCACATACCGCACTGGCAAGCCGAGCTCGCGTGAAATCGCCACCACCACTCCGCCTTTGGCTGTGCCGTCGAGTTTGGTAAGCACAATGCCGGTCACTCCCGCTGATTCCGTGAACAACCGCGCCTGCTGCAGTCCGTTCTGCCCTGTCGTCGCGTCCATTACCAGCAGCACTTCATGCGGCGCTCCGGGGATGACCTTCTGCGCCGTGCGCTTCATTTTTTCCAGTTCCGCCATCAGGCTTGTCTTGGTGTGCAGCCTGCCCGCTGTATCGACAATCACGCTGTCGGTACGTCGCGCCTTGGCCGCATTCAGCGCATCAAAGAGCACCGCGGAAGGATCACCGCCCGGCTTGGTCTTGATCACCTCAACCCCCGTGCGCGATCCCCATATCTCCAGTTGCTCAATCGCCGCCGCACGAAAAGTATCCGCCGCACACAGCAACACCGTCTTGCCTTCACTGCGCAGGGCATGAGCCAGCTTGCCGATGGTGGTGGTCTTGCCGGTTCCGTTCACTCCGACCACCATTACCACTTCCGGCTCGCCTTTGAGCGGCTTGCCGCTCCTGGGCGGCGTTGATTTCAGAATGTCCTGAATCTGCTCCTTGATCAGACGCTTGAGTTCATCGCCATCTTTGATTTGTTTGCGGTCGGCCTTCTCGCGCAGCTTGCTCAGGATCTCTTCCGTTGTTTTCGTGCCGAGATCAGCCGTGATAAGAATGGCTTCCAGTTCATCCAGAGTGTTGCGATCTATTTCCTTGGTGAAGGCCAGCGCCTCGTCAATGCGGTCACTCAGGTTCTCGCGCGTGCGCGTGACCGCCTGCTTCATCTTCTCCAGGAATGTAGGTTCGGGGGTGCCAAAAAGAGTTTGAATCATTTCAGTATTATTCTCTTCCGCAGGATGCTCGGTTCTGGATACCGGAGTGCTATCGCGCGGCCGCGTCCTTCTCCACACGATAAGCCCAACCACCAGCAGCAACAGGCAGACAGCGACAATCCAGTAGTAACTAACAATGATTGAAGTCATCAGCTGCCCGGCTTAGCGGTTGGTTCCAGACTTTTGATTATAGCGGGTGAGAAGTGGCGGGCCTAAGCTGGAGGCAATTGCAAAGGCGGTTTGTTCCTTGCATGTCGTCCATCAAAGAGAATCCATCAAAAGCGTAAGCAGAGGAAGCTCTTCCGATGACGGCGATCACGTTGCGATGACGTGCGATGCCGGCGATCCCTAAACCGGCTCTGCTGTCGTGATCACCGCACTTGAAGCAGCGGCGGCCTGCTCTCCTGAGACCGTGGCTGCGCGATGGATGCGCAGCTTGCCGCTCTCAAACACCTTGGTCATTGCCGCCACCACCATGGGATCAAACTTTGTTGCGGCAAGAGAG
>DASUBD010000228.1:0-9599 GCA_035763445.1 Candidatus Angelobacter sp. | reverse complement strand
CTTGAAAGCCAGTGCCCGAAGTGTGTCCGGTTACAAGTGTCCCGGGCAAGTGTGGCGGCGGACAAACCTAATCAACTCAATCGGCAAGGAGAAGAGAATCGGATGAGCAAAAACACTTTTTTCAGAGTTACCGCAGTCATTTGTGTTCGCAACCTGTCTGGCAAGTGCACAGGCATCAAGAACATGGGTTTCCGGCGTAGGTGATGATGCTAATCCCTGCAGCCGCACGGCGCCGTGCAAAACATTCGCCGGCGCAATCTCCAAAACAGCCGCGGGAGGCGAGATTGATGCTCTCGATCCAGCCGGCTATGGCGCTGTAACGATTACCAAGGCCATAACAATCGATGGCGGAGGCGGACAAGTGGCTTCGGTCCTGGTGAGCGGAACAAATGGGATCGTTGTTCAGGCCGGCGCCGGTGACGTGGTGATCCTCCGCAATCTCCGCATCAACGGAATCGGCACAGGGATTAATGGAATCCGTTTTCTGAGTGGCAAGGCGCTCTTCATTGAGAACTGCAGCATCTTTGGCTTCACCACCAACGGAATCGATATCGCCAGCAATGGCGGCCAGGTGTTTGTAACCAATACATCCAGTGACAGCAATGGGCAGGCCGGTCTTTCAGTTCAATCCAGCGCGGCAACATCAGTCTCAATTGACGGCTCACATTTTGATCTCAACAAGAATGGCGTTTACGCGGGAAGTTTCAGCAACGTGACGGTAACCCGCAGCGTGGCTGCCGGCAATACATCCGTGGGATTCCTGGTTGCAGCCGGAACAGGCACAGGTGCTCTGAACCTGAGCCAGTCCACCAGCACCAACAACACGGTGGGCGTGCAGGCCGGAGGCGCTGCCGCACCTTCGACAGCTCGCGTGACTCAGATGTCCATGTTCAACAACCCATTCGGATTTGCCATTGGCTCCAACGGCGTGATTCGGTCTTTCGGAAACAATTTCAACTCTGACAGCGGCGCACCCGGAGGCCCTAACTACACTCCGCAGTAACTGCTATACATTGGGGTTTCTGGTCCGCTCAACTCCTTCCGGACTGGGCGGATTTTTTGTGTCATTTTTTAGCGTTGTAAACTGGCGGCCAGGAAATCCAGGCTAATGCAACGTTTAGCCGGTGAGAGGCGGTCGGTACAAAATGAAACTCTGCCGCACGTTATTCCTTATGCTGTTGGCGGTCGGCTCATATTCGCAAACCACCACCCCGAGCACAATGAGTTCCCAATCTGCCGCGCAGCAGTCTGAAGTTCAGCGTGATGGGCGGATCTATGTGGATGGTATTCACTACCCGCTGACACAGGCAGGAATCCAGCACGCACTCGACGACGCGTGCGTCCGCAATGAATTCGGGACCTACGGAATGGATGTGCATCTTCCGGCCATGGTGATCTATCTCTCCAACAAAAGCGGACAGCAATTTCTGGAGCAGTGTTCATTGCAGATCCACGGAGCCGGCCTCTATTCCACCTGGTTTGTAGTCGAGAAGGGCGTTCCGGATGATGTGCCTGTGTTCCGCATCAAGCCGGTGCCGGTTGGATCACAGGGGGCAATGTTGTTTGAGAACTTTCAGATCACGACGCGTGGATCTTCCGGCGGAGACGCCTTTCTTTTCGATGGAAGCCATCCGAAGATCAGTGGGCCAAACAACTTCACCATCAGAAAAGTCATGGTCAAAGGGCTAAGCCCGAATGCATGGGCAATCAACATGACTGGAAAACCATTTCCTGAAAACCAGCAGGGCTGGAACCATATCAGTGACAACATCCTGGACCATGGAATACACCTTACAAATGTGCAAGCAACGGATTCCTGGCTGATTGACCACAACACGTTTGGTTCAGCTACAGGCGGCAAGACCCCGTGCATTGATGCGAGCACGGCCCACGGCTCAGCTCACATTACGGCTTTCAACAACAATGGCGGATGTGCCGGCGGATTCTTTATCAGTCACGGGACGACTCAATGCAAAGTGCTTTACAACCAGATTGAGCAGCCCGTGCCCTCGACCGAGCCAAACTCGGCCATCATCGACCTCATCGGCGACAAGTATCCAATCGACGGCTGCGAAATTGTTGGAAACAACATTAATGCGCATGAATTTGCTGAGGTGAACGTGCGCATCGGCCGCGCCAGCAACACGTCGATTTTTGACAACGTGATTGCGCTGCATCCGAAAACTGGCGTGGGATTGCTGCTAACTGCAAATTCGTCGCTTACGCGAATTCCATTCAACGATTTTCTCGGAGCAAAAGATGGCGCGGTGGCATACAAGAACGAGGGCGGTACGAGTTTTTCACTCGAGGGCGCAGATGGCAGTGCGGAATTGCCGGCGCTTGCCTTCATGAACGAGCGCGGCACAGGGTTCTATCGCAGCCAGCCGGGAACTATCGGGGTGGGAGTACATGGCAAAAGAATTCTTTCCATGTCTTCGCTCGGGCTGCTCATGAGCGGCAATACCGGATATTGCCACGACGGGGCGCGCACTGCGAAAGGTGATACATGCGTCAATCAGATTGCTCCCGGAGTGGTTGGAATAGGGAACGTGCCCGGTGTGAACAAGGCAGCCTTGATTCAATCCGGCAACACGGTCAGGGTCAGGAACGACTTCAGAACGCAAACTCCTGGTCCGCAAGCAATTGCGGGGCTGAATTGGCAACTTCCGCCAGCAGCTTTGACCTATAGCTTCCACTGTGCGCTTTCATATTCTGAGAGCGGCAGCGCATCAGCAGTTGCATTTGGGGTTGAAGCCAGCGCCGGCAGCCCAGTTCACTTATTTGCCAACGGAAGCCTGCAGACCGCCGCGACCGTATTTTCAGGCGGAACACTGGCAGATATAAAACGGAGAGGAGTGGCGGAAGTGGTAAGCGGTACTCCATCTGCGCTTAGGACTGACTTCACAGCCACACTTGATGGGACCATTGAAAACAGCGATGCGGCTGATTCGGTGAGCATTACGGTGGGGGCGGCAAACGGTTCCAGCGTGGTAACGATACGGCGGGGAAGTTACTGTCAGCTTTTCTGACCCACTAACGATGCGGCTTTTTCCGCGCGCATGCCCAGCGCCGCGGACTCCGCTCCCTGGGCCGGCAGGAAGATGGAAAAGACCGTCCAGCTTTTTCCCGGTTTGGTGCTGCTGCGCAACCGCAGCGAGCCGTTGTGCTTGTCCACAATGGTTTTTGAGATCCACAGACCCAGTCCGGTGCCAACGTCCTTTTTTGTTGTGAAAAAGGGTTCGAAAATCCTGGCGCGAATGTGCTGCGGAATCCCAGGGCCGGAATCGGCAATCGTGAGCCGAACTCCAGATGAAAGCTGTCCTTCCCGGTGCCGCGTAGCGCGCGAGATACGAAGAATGACAAAGCCATTCTGGGGAACCGCATCAATGCTGTTGCCCAGAAGGTTGGCGATGAGCTGCCGGATTTCATCTTTCACGGCGTGTATCTCTGGGTCAGAACGGGCCTGTAGATTCAGATGAATCGACTTGTTTGCGGCCTTGGGCGAGAAAATGCTCACCAGATTGCGACAAATTCCGCCCACGCGCATCTGCGCTGCCCCGCGCTCTTCACGATAAAAACCCAGAGTCTGTCTGGTGAGGGAGGAAATCCGGTTCAATTCCTCTTCCGCCATGTTCACATATTGCTTGACCGAGGCGGGCAGATCCGCGCTTCGCTTGATGAGGTAAACCAGATTGACCACCGCTGCAAGCGGATTGTTGATTTCATGCGCTACGGTTGCAGCCAGACGACCGACGGAAGCCAGTTTCTCCGAAATGCGAAGCGCCTCTTCGGCTCTTTTACGCTGTCCCACGTCCCGGGCAATTTTTGCCGCCCCAATCACTCGTCCGCTCTGGTCCTTCAACGGAGAAACGGTGATAGACACATCTAGTTTCTCCCCCGTTTTAGTGACACGCACAGTTTCAAAGTGATCGACTTTTTCACCGCGCCGAATCTTGCCCAGGATCATGTCTTCATCACTGTGCAGCTCAGGCGGAATTATCAGAATGATCGGCCGGCCGATCATCTCTTCTGCTTTGTAACCAAACATTCTTTCTGCGGCAGGATTCCAACTGGTAATAACACCGTTCAGATCCTTGCTGATGATGGCGTCATCAGAGGACTGCACAATGGCCGCCAGACGAGTGCTGACCTCCTCGGCGAGCTTTCGGTCCGTGATGTCCATAACGATGCCGAACATCCGGCGCTCCGCCTTCATCCTTCCCCCCTTACAGAAAAACCATCGCTGCCCTTTTGTGGGATGAATGTAGCGATATTCAAACTCCATGGAGCCGGTCCGGTCTGCCGCTTCAAATAGCGCTCGCATTTTGGCCATGTCTTCAGGGTGAACATTGGCATTCCACGCGGCAGCCCAACCGGACTTGGATGGATCAGTCCCGAACATTGTGTGCAGTTCCGGGGAGAGAGTGCTCTCGTTAGCTACAGGATCCCACTCCCAGGTCCCAATCTGGGCTGCGGCCTGTGCCAGCCGGAAATGCTCCTGAACGTGTTCTGCGGTTTTTTGAGCTGCCGGATCAGCAAGAGATTGCGGAAGGTTCTGGCTAGGATTGGATTCGGAGGTCAATTCGGTCCTTTTGATGATGTAGCCGCAAGGTGCAGGTGATCCAGGACCCCTTTACCAGAACGACACAAAGAAGCATAGATGAGATGTGATTGGCTTGCTTGAGAGTTGCCCAATGCGGGTGATTCCCACTGAACACTGACGAATTGCCTTTGAATCTCTGGGAAACATGCTGTGGGGCTTGCCGGCTTTTACCCATGGCTCTGGTGGTCTCGATTGCTGATTATTCTTTTAAGAAATGCAGCTGCAATTCCTGTGTACATGTCCCATGGTGCCGGAGACGCGTCGCCGGAAAGACAGCATAATGCAATTGATTGGTAATCATTCAGCAACGGAGATGTACGAGATGAAATTGATACGATACGGCCTTGCTGCGGCCCTTGCTCTTGCAGTCGGCATAACCGTTCCAGCGTTTGCGCAGCACGATCATGGTGACGATCGTGGCAAAGACAAAGATCGCCACGAGAGACGCGAGGCTCGCGACCGGCACGAAGAACACGAGCGGCACGAAGCACGTGAGCATGAAGATCATGGCCGCCACGAAGGATGGGAGCGGCATGAAGCGCGTGAGCATGAAGATCACGGTCGCCACGAAGGATGGGAACGCCACGAAGCCCGTGAGCACGAGCGTCCCGTGATCGTAGAGCGCCGTGTGATCGTGGAGCGCCACTACGGACGCATTTCAGACGATCATTGGCATTCGCATTTTGGACGTGAGCACCGGTTTGTGATTGTCCGGCCCGTCTTCGTTGAAGGCCGCCCGCGCTTCCAGTACGGCGGCTATTGGTTCGTTATCGGTCGCCCGCTGCCCCCGGGATGGCGCTACTCGGACGAGGTCTACGTCGACTACATTGATGGCGGATACTATATGTGCAGCCCGGTACATCCTGGCGTGCATATTTCCATCAACATCCTCTAACGAAATTGAGTTCTTGAATGCGGCCGGGAGCGAACCACAAAGTTCGCTGCCGGCCGCAAGCTTTTGCTAGTGTGCAGTTGAAGCCCTTCTGTTCTCTCCCAGGAACGTTCCAATCCTTTCATTCAAGAATTTCAGGTCTTCCGGATTGGGTCCCGCGCCGGCAGTGTGTCCCCATAGCGAAGGAATGGGCATTAGCGTGACCGTCGACATAAAACCTGACTCGTAGCGTGCGTCTCCGATTGGAAAATAAAGGTCAGTCTCTGAAGGCATATAGAGGAACGGAACTTTGATGGCGGCCAGCGCTTTCTTGATGTCACCATTGAAGCCGGGGGTAGTGGATATGTCGTGCTTTTCCCAGGTGCGCATCTGCAGGATGAGATCATTGGCGTCAGCTCCGGGAATAAAGTTAGTGCGAAATTCGTGTACAACTGACTCAAATGTAGATCCTGGCGGGGAGACCTGTCGCCACAGTTCCTTCCGCCACCATTCCTGTGAGAACAGCCACCCGGTCCAGACAATACCAAATGCTTCCAGACCTTTTTTCGGCGGTGATGTGTAATCTCCATTGTTGAAGGCCGCGTCCGTAGTAATGGCCGCAATCTGCCCTTCCAACCGAACGATCCCATGCGGCCACGTCTTGGCTGTGCCGCAGGTTGCCACAATGCGGTCGGCAAATGTGGGATAACTCACCGCCCACTGAAATGCCTGCTGTGCTCCCATGGAGAAGCCGATAATGGCGCGCAGATGAGTCACCTTGAGTTCTTCCGTGAGCAGGCGATGCACGGCCTCAACGTTGTCACGAATCGTCATTACCGGGAAGCGCGGCCCATGGAATGGTTCCGGCGTGTTGCTGGGAGATGAGGAATGTCCGTTGCCGAAGAGCTCCGTAGCTACCAGGAACAGTTTGGCCGGATCCAGCGCACGATCTGGCCCGATCAGCCATTCATAGCCCGTGTGATCTGCCATGTAATGTGAAGGCAGCAACACCACGTTGTCATGTGCCGCATTGAGGTGGCCATAAGTCCCGTAAACAATTCGCGCTTGCGGCAGAGTCACTCCGCCTTCCGTACGGAAATTTGTGATCACAAATTCGTGGACGGCAGGCTTCTCAATTCTGGGTTTGCTCTGATCCTGAGCGGTCGCCTGGGCGGATTTACTGTCACCAGCATCTTTAGTTTGTACCGCTGTCAGCTGGCTTACCGCGCCACACAGCAATGCGAGCGCCAGCAACAATCGAAAGCCAATTCTTCTCATGTTTTGTGTCCTCGTCAGCGCGGGAAATCCTATCATGAGGACTTTATTTCTTTCGGCAACAGTCTGCCTGCAGTCACTCAATGCTCACTCCGAGTTGCCAGAAAACGAAGCTCCAGAAATCCACGGCATCATCAGCCAGCTTTGCCACAGGCTTTCCGGCACCATGTCCGGCGCGGGTATCCACGCGCAGTAGAATTGGCCGGCCAACATCTGCCCCGCTGTGATTCTCTGCCACGGATTGCATCAGCGCGGCCATTTTTTTGGCGTGCATCGGGTCCACCCGCGTATCGGACTCGGCCGTCATAAATAGCGTCGCCGGATACTTCACCCCTTCCCGCACATGGTGATACGGCGAGTACCGGTACAAATACCGGAACTGCTCAGAGTCTTGCGCCGACCCGTACTCCGGAATCCACAGGCGGGCAATCTGGAATTGGTGATAACGCAACATGTCCAGTAGCGGGACCTGGCACACTGCGGCGCGGAACAGGTCCGGACGCTGGGTTATCACCGCACCCACCAGCAGCCCGCCGTTGCTTCCTCCCTGGATGGCGAGGTGTTCCGGATCGGTATAGCCCAACGCAATCAGGTGTTCAGCCGCTGCGATAAAGTCATCAAACACGTTCTGCTTCTTCTCCAGCATGCCGGCGCGGTGCCACTGTTCGCCGAACTCGTTGCCTCCGCGCAATTGCACATCCGCATAGACTCCGCCACGCTCCAGCAGCAGAAGCATGGCATTGCGGTTGAACACCGGCGTGCGGCCCACATTGAAACCGCCATAGCCGGAAAGCAGTGCAGGGGTGCGGCCGGTGCGCACCATTCCCTTGCGGCTTATCACAAACATGGGGACTCGGGTGCCGTCCTTCGACTGGAACCAGATCTGCTCAGCCTGGTATTGCTCGGGCTCAATGCCTGACTCCACACGCGCCCACGGCGCCACTCGGCTGTCCATCGTCACCTGGTACACCGAGGGAGGAATCGCGAAGGAGGTGAAGCCGAGAAATGCCTGCTCGCTCTCCCAATTACCTCCGAGCGAAGCAAAGATGGTTCCAGGAGCGGGCAATTTCACCTCAGCCATGAGTTCGCCGTCCAGAACGTGAATGCGCAACTGTGAAACTGCATTCCTGCTGCCGCGCAGGAATAATCTCCCGCCGATTACCTGCGATTCTTCTATGACCGCGTCACTCTCCGCAATGATCTCCTTCCAGTTTTCTCTTTGCGGCGACGCACACGCCACCTTCATCACCCGGAACCGCGGCGAGTCTTCATTGGTGGTGATGTAGAGATCGCCGGCAAAAAGTTCGCCGTCATAAAGAAAATCTTTTCCGGTAGCTACCGCTACGAATTCAGCTTGTGGTTGCTGCACATCTTTCAGAAACAGCTCGGTTCTGGCCCAGCCTTGTTCCACTTTTACCAGCAGCCAGCGTCCGTCTTCAGAAAGCTTCACAGAAGGCCAGTGCTCCGGATGCATGCCATGGCCAAAGATCTCAGTATCTTTCATTCCGTCGGTGTTGCCGGGCTCGCCGATTTTGTGCAGGAAGACGTGCCGGTGGTAGACCTCCTCTCCCGGAGGAACATCGCCAGGACGTGGATAACGCGTGTAGTAGAACCCGGAACTGTCCGGCAGCCATGCCACGCTGGCCGCGCGTGTGCGCCAGATCTTTTCCGGCAACAGTCTGACAGAAGCATGTTCTAACTGCTTCTCACTGTCAGTTTTGTCTTCCTGCGGGCCGCGAACATCGGTGACTTCCATGATCTCAAGGGTGCTGATTTCTGAACCATTGGGCGATGTGCCATACGCCAGGAATCTTCCATCTGGCGAAGGATAGAACCAGTCCAGGGCAACGGTACCGTCCGGCGCCAGTTCGTTCACATCGAGCAGTGTTCGGTCCTTGCCCGTCGCGCCTTCGCGGACGTAGAGCACTGGCTGGTTTTGCTTGCCATCGCGTCGCACGTAAAAAAACCGGTTACCCCCTACATGTGGCGGTTCAGCGCGCCCAATTGTTAGCAGTTGCTCAATCCTTTGCCTCAACGTTCTCCGGTTGACGGTTGGAATGGCGCTAAGCACATCTTCGGTATAGGCATTCTGCGCTTCGACAAATGCGCGGCTTTCTACCGTTCCCGCATGCTCCAGCCAACGAAAGGGATCAGAAATCTTCTGGCCGTGCAGTTCCTCAATTACTTCTTCTCGTCGGGCGTACGGTGGCTTCATACATTGAGCATAAATGGATGCCGGGGCTGCGTGACCGCGCGCGTTCATTTCAGTTCACAGTTGCCGCCGCTCCTGTGGCGCTTATGTTGTTGACTAATTATGCTTTGCGATCTTCGGTCAAAAATTGTCACTTCTTAACTGTTCTTCCCCTACGCTTTGTGTGTCTCACAGGTTGTATGCACTTCTGGTTTTCTCGACCAGCAACAGAAGTAACCTGACCAGGGAGATTCGGGTGGGCTAAAGTATTGCAACTGGCCGAATCGATCTCTGTCTAGCAGAATGAAGCTCCAACGCCAACTCGCGTTTTGGGGGCTGCTGGCAATCTGTGCTTCGGCCTGTGCCGAAAGACTGCCAGGGCTCGGCAATATGACTCCTGAGGCCTCTCTGGTCTCCGCACCGTGGATTCCGCCCGTCACGCTGGAACCGATGATGATCAAGCCCGTACGTCCCTGCGCACGCTTTATTGAGCCATTTGATGTAGACGATTACCGGGGACCGCTGAATGGAATCGTGGCCCGTTTCTCACAGGGATTTGACAACGCAACACCGCATCTGGGAGACGGCAGTTCATCGAAGTGCCAGATGACCGTCGGCGATAAGTTTCGCCTGTTTATAAACAATAATATTGATCCTGC
>DASUBD010000227.1:0-8845 GCA_035763445.1 Candidatus Angelobacter sp. | reverse complement strand
TGACAGAACAGCAATTCGTCGCCTGGCTCAAAGCACACGAACCACAACAATAATTTTAGGGAATCGAATGCAGGAACGCTCCCCCATTACCGCCTCTGCCGTGAGCAGCAGTTTCCTGCGCCGTTATGTGTTCAGCACGGACCACAAGGTCATTGGCATGCAGTACTTCTTTCTGTCGCTGGCTGCGGTGCTGACGGGGACGTTCCTCTCGTTGCTGATGCGCATTCACCTGGTCTGGCCCAAAGCTGCGATTCCCTTGCTGGGCGAGATCAAGCCGGAAGATTATCTCGGTTACCTGACGATCCACGGAACGCTGATGGTTTTTTTTGTGCTGTCCACTGTGCCGCAAAGCGGATTTGGCACTTACTTTTTGCCGCTTGAACTCGGCACATCAGAGATGGCGTTTCCATGGTTAAACATGCTTGGCTTCTGGACGACCTTGATCTCGCTCTTTGTCTTGATCTCAGCGTTTTTCGTGCCCGGTGGCGCTTCTGTTGCCGGCTGGACGCAGTATCCGCCACTCAGTGCCATTGCTGCTGCAGGACCAGGACAAGGAGTGGGAACGGACCTTTGGCTGGTAAGCATCGGCCTGTTCTGTATGGGCACGGTGATGAGCGCAATCAACTTTGTCACCACTACTGTGAAGCAACGCGCAAAGGGGATGAACTGGCTGCGTATGCCGCTTCCCTGCTGGAGCTGGTTTGTGACCGCGATTCTCAGCCTGCTGGCTTTCAGCATCCTGCTGGCTGCACTTTTGCTGTTGATGCTGGACCGTCATGCAGGAACCAACTTCTTTGTTCCGGGCGGACTGATGGTGAGCGGCAGGGCGATAACGGCTCACAAAGGCGGCTCGCCACTGTTGTGGCAGCATCTATTCTGGTTTTTTGGTCATCCCGAGGTGTACATCGCCATCCTGCCGGGAATGGGCGTGACCTCACATCTGCTCTCAGTCTTCAGCCGTAAACCGGTGTTCGGTTACAAAGCAATGGTCGGAGCCACGATTGCAATCGGCGCAATGGGATTCATGGTGTGGGGACATCACATGTTTGTAAGCGGAATGAATCCCTACGCGGGATTTGCCTTCTCCACACTGACCACGGCGATTGCCGTTCCTTCAGCGATCAAAGTTTTCAACTGGCTGGCTACAATCTATGGAGGCAAAATCCGCTTCAGCACGCCGTTCCTCTTCTCTGCGGGGTTCGTTTCACTATTCATTACGGGAGGATTGACAGGACCGCTGCTGGCGCAGCCCTCGCTTGATATCTACCTGCATGACACGTACTTTGTGGTGGCGCATTTCCATCTGATCATGGCCATGGCGGGACTGTTTGCCGTCTTTGCAGCGACGCATTTCTGGTTTCCCAAGATGTTTGGACGAATGATGAGCGAGCGGCTGGGAGCAATCCATTTCTGGATCACCTTCATAGGAGCGTACGCGATTTTCATGCCTATGCACCTGCTGGGAGCAGCGGGACATCCAAGACGCTACTCGGAACTGACAGGCGTACAATATGTCTCTGCCATGGAGCCGCTGCAAAGGTTCATCACCATAGCGGCCATGGTTACGATTGCCGGGCAGGTCATTTTCTTGGTGAATTTGTTCTGGAGCATGTTCAAAGGACGCAAGGCCAGCGCAAATCCCTGGGACTGCACCACCCTGGAATGGACGCTGCCGTCACCGGTTCCACCTCATGGGTTCGGGGAGACGCGGCCGATAGTCAGCCACGGTCCTTATGAATACAGCGTTCCCAGTATGGAAACTGACTTCCTGCCGCAGGATGCACCAGCCACCCAGGGCAGCTGAAGCCCATCTGAACCTATATGCCAATCGCCGGCGAACACGTTGACATAGAACGCAAGCCCAAGTTGGGAGGCGGCGGCCCGGGTAAGATCCCGCATCGTCGCGGGTACGGCGGCGGTGATGATGGCGACCACAATGAACCAGGAGGTTGGCCTTCACGCAAAGAGAAATTGCGCCGCTATCGCGTGGGAATGCTTTTGTGCATCATTTCAGTTTCCACGCTCTTCATTTGTCTTACTGCCGTCTACGTGATGCGCCAGAGCATGGGCCGTTATGATCCCGGCCGCAAGGAGTTCATCAGTGATTGGCGTCCGCTGCACCTGCCGTATTCTCAACTCTGGACCAACACTGCGCTTCTGCTCTTGAGCAGCATCACGCTGGAGTTTGCGCGCAGACGGATGAACCGGGAATCAGAATTTTATGTACTTGGGATTCAGGCCCCAAGAATGAAGCGCGATTTGCCGTGGCTGGGGATCACGCTGCTTTTGGCCTTTGGATTTCTGGCCGGACAGACAATGGTGTGGAACAGCCTGAGGTCGCAAGGATTGTTTGTGCGGTCCAATCCGAGCAGTTCGTTCTTCTTTGTTCTAACCGGGACGCACGCTGTCCATCTGGCTGGAGGCATCATTGCCCTGCTCTTTGCTGTCTGGGGAGCATGGGTCAAGCACAGGTTTGAGTCGCGCCAACTGGTGGTGGAGGTTACAGGTTGGTACTGGCATTTTATGGGCGTGCTGTGGCTGTATATATTCGGGTTACTGCATTTCGCGAGAGGCTAAGGGCGTGACGTTAGTATTCGCCGGTTTCCTGGCCGGAGCCCGCAGATTTTTTTACGCGGACCACGGTGACCTTGCTGAAGCCCTCCTCAAAGGTGGGAGGCTTGAGTTTGGCAGCCATGCGTTGCACCAGCTCTTCCTTGACCTGCCGTTCGCGCTTGCGGTTGCGCTCCAGGCAGACTTCAAGTGGAACATCAAAAAACACCGCATGCACCTCGTAACCAAAGCCTTTAGCCATCTTTATCCACTGGCGACGTTCGTGAGAAGAAAGGTTGCTGGCGTCAACATAGTTCCAGGGCATGCGGGCAATGAGGCGGGCACGCAGGAGCGAGCGAAGAGTGGAAAACACCAATCCCTGGTAACGCTGCTCAGTGATGTCATCAAAAAGGATGGAGCGCAGCATGTCACTGGAAAGAGGGGTTACGCCTCGGCGTCTGAACCACGTGCTTTTGCCGGAGCCGGGCAAGCCGATGGCCAGGACTACAACACCTTTGGGCGGTCTCGAGCCTTTGAGGGCTTGAATGGGCTTCTGCTCGGGCGCGGGAACGGATGGTTGGTCGGGCTGGATTTCCGTCTCCATCCGGTTTTCGTCAGGTAAGGAAGCGGGAGCCTCGATTTCCGGTTCCTGTGAAGGAGCTTCGGACTTCTTGCTTTCGTAGGCAGGTACGAGGGGTTCCGGGTGTGACTCATCCACCGGAGGCTTTTGCTGGCCTACCCTACCTGTGGCTTCGGTTTCGTTTTCTTGCTTTTTTTTACGGCGCTTCATGCGCTCGCGCATCCAGTTGCGCATGACTCGTGTGTAACACACGGACATAAAAAGTTGCAACCTCAAGGGGTTGGCAGTTTGGCACCTGCCTGAAAAGCTGGGAACCGGCAGAGGCCATTCCGAAGCGCCTTCGCCTGAAAAAACGGAGATTTGCAGCTTGTGCGATTTTTTGTGCAGTTTTGTCTTGCACTCCGAAAACAACTTGCTATAATTCCGCCCCGCAACCCTCCCCCAAGCCACTTCGTTAGTCCCGGCAGAGATTGTCCCTGCCCGTGGCAGGAATGGGTGCATTCAGCGCAAGAAAGCATTTGGCGCTGCTTGTCAGACCCAAGGACTTGCCGGCTCGAATGTTCCTGCCCAAGCCCGCGTGAAATTCGCCCGAACCGGGAGCGACACGTAAGCAAGAATCTGGCGAGCGACACCAAAGCGAACTGGGCCCATGAAAGCGCCGGTTCTGGCCGTTTGTGGTTGCCGGCACGAAATAGGCAAGATTGAAAAATGCTCAAGTCCGGGAATTGAAGCTGCTTTGGCAGAGGCCTCCAAAGAACAACTGCAGAATCAGCCCAACGACCGGAGGAGAGTCTGGTAAGACGAGTGTTACGGTCATTTGTCCAAGCGGGGGCTTTGACCGGGCATTTGAGGCGAGCGGGAAGCCAAAAGGCGCCTCAGCATTGCAATAACAGCGGGAATCAAGGAATGCCGCGGGAGTGCGAGCGCCCGCGGCCGTATTATTGCGCCTGCAATGCCGAACTTATCTGAAATTCCCTTCACCTTCCTTCCGGCTTTTTACCGTGAGCCTTGATGCGATGGTCGCGCCATTGCACGCATCAAAGTTTGTTTGCTAACCTGAAGGTTTGAACGGGCATCCGTGCGTCCTCTATATCCATCAACTCACTTTTCATGGCGGCGGAAGCTATTGAAGGGAGTCTACTCATGGCAATCAAGGTCGGCATCAACGGTTTTGGCCGGATCGGGCGCAACATCGTGCGCACGGCAATTGACGATCCTACTTTTGAGTTTGTGGCGGTGAATGACCTCACCAGCCCGGCAACACTGGCACACCTTCTTAAATACGACTCGATCCTGGGCAATCTCAAGCACGATATTCAGGCAGGCGGCGACTGCATTCGCGTAAACGGCAAGTCCATTCGCGTGTTCTCAGAAAAGGATCCGGCGGCACTCAACTGGGAATCCGTGGGAGCGCAGGTGGTGGTGGAATCGACGGGCAAATTTACTGACGCGGAAAAAGCCAAGGCGCACCTGCGCGGGACGGTAAAGAAAGTCATTATCTCCGCCCCGGCCAAGAATGAAGACATAACGATTGTGCTTGGCGTGAATGAGAATAAGTACGAACCGGCGAAACACAACGTGGTTTCCAATGCTTCCTGCACAACCAATTGTCTCGCGCCGGTGGCCAAGGTGATCCATGACACCTTTACCATCAAAACCGGCACCATGACCACCATCCACTCCTACACAAACGACCAGGTGATTCTGGATTTTCCCCACAAGGACCTGCGCCGCGCTCGCGCTGCCGCGCTTTCCATGATTCCTACGTCCACCGGAGCCGCCAAGGCACTCCACCTGGTTGTTCCTGACCTTAAAGGAAAACTTGATGGGTTTGCCATGCGAGTCCCGACGCCGAACGTCTCTGTGGTTGATCTGGTGGCCTTTGTAGAGAAAAGCACAACCGTGGAGGACGTTAACAAAGCACTGCAGGCAGCGGCTAATGGTCCAATGAAAGGCATTCTAGGCTATGAAACTGCCGAACTGGTTTCAGTGGATTACCGCGGCGATGAGCGCTCTTCCATTGTGGATGCTTCCCTGACCCGTGTGGTGGGCGGCAACTGCGTGAAGGTGATTGCGTGGTATGACAACGAGTGGGGCTACTCCTGCCGCGTGCGTGACCTGGTTCAGTTCATGGCAAAGAAAGGTCTCTAGCCTTCAAGAAGGACAGCATTATGGCAAACGTTTCTGTTGAAGCGGCAAAGCTCTCCATACAGGACCTGTATCTGGATGGGCAGCGCGTTTTTATGCGCGTGGATTTCAATGTTCCCCTCTCTGACGACGGCCGTGTAACCGATGACACTCGGATCCGTGAGACTTTGCCTACCATTGAATATGCGCTGCGCAAAGGCGCCAGGCTGATTCTGGCGTCGCACCTGGGCCGGCCCAAAGGCAAAGTTAATATGAAGATGAGCCTGAAGCCGGTAGCGGAGCGGCTCCGAATTCTGCTCGACCAGAAGCTGGGACGCAGTTGCAACGTGGGGTTTGCTCCTGACTGCATTGGTCTGGCAGCGGAAGAGATGGCTAACAAACTGGAGAAGGGACAGACCCTGCTTCTGGAAAATCTGCGCTTCCATCCTGAAGAAGAGGCCAACGACGAAAAATTCTCGCGTTCACTCGCGGCGCTGGCAGATGTCTACGTGAATGATGCATTCGGAACGGCGCATCGTGCTCATGCCTCCACGGTTGGAATGACCAGGTTCGTGTCCAAGTCTGCCGCCGGTCTTCTGATGCAAAAAGAGCTCGAATATCTGGGCAAAGCCGTGACCCACCCTGAGAAGCCTTTTGTGGCAATCATTGGCGGAGCCAAGGTGTCTGACAAGATCAATGTGATCCGCAATCTTCTTACGAAAGTGGACGCGCTGCTCATCGCGGGCGCAATGGCGTATACGTTTCTGAAAGCGCAGAACAAGAAAGTTGGCAAGTCTCTGGTGGAAGAAGACAAACTCGATCTGGCGAAGGAGTTACTGGGTGAGGCGCAACGCAGGAATGTCCGGCTGCTGTTGCCTACAGATCACGTGATCGCCGACAAAATGGACGCTGGCGCTGCACCGCAAACCGTGAGCGCGGATGCGGGCATTCCGGATGATCGCATGGGACTGGATATTGGGCCGGAGACGGTCGCGGCATTCTCGAAAGAAATTTCCGGAGCGAGAACGATTGTATGGAATGGGCCGATGGGAGTGTTTGAGCTGGCTCCTTTTGCCAAAGGCACCATGAAGATTGCCGAGGCAGTTGCGGCCAATACCAAGGCCACTTCTATTGTCGGCGGCGGGGATTCCGTGGCGGCCGTGCACCAGTCGGGCGTAGCCAACAAGATCACCCACATCTCCACCGGTGGCGGAGCATCACTTGAATTCCTTGAAGGCAAGAACCTTCCCGGCGTGGAAGCTTTGAGCAACAAGTAAGGACAAATGCCATCACTGCTGCGTTACCGCATTGGCGAGAAAGCCAGCCTGGAGCTTGTGCAGGGCAACATTGTTGAAGAAACCACGGACGCAATTGTGAACGCCGCCAATTCCTCATTGCTGGGAGGAGGCGGAGTGGATGGAGCCATTCACAGGGCAGCAGGGCCGGAGTTGCTCGCCGAGTGCCGCAAAATTCGTGATCAACGAGGCACGTTGCCCTCCGGTCAAGTGGCCAGCACCAAGGGAGGCAAGCTCAAAGTACGGCACGTAATTCACACCGTCGGGCCGGTCTGGCAGGGCGGCAAAAGAAATGAGCCGCAAGTGCTCGAAAGCTGCTATTGCAATTCCCTCGAAGAGGCCATCAGGCTGGGCTGCAGCAGCGTCAGTTTTCCTTCCATTTCCACTGGGGCGTTTGGCTATCCTGTACAGCAGGCGGCCACCATCGCCTTGCGGACTGTCGTAGATCATCTGCACTCTCCCCGTTCCCTGGAGTTGGTGCGATTCGTGCTCTTCGATGGCGATACGTACCAGGCCTATCAGGACGCAGCACAGAAGCTGGTACCGGCATTCCCGCATTTCCGAATCGAGGGCGAAATTACTCCATGAGAAAGAAACTGATCGCTGCGAATTGGAAGATGTACAAGACGCCGCAGCAGGGGCGGGATTTTGTTTCCGCTTTTCTGCCACTCAGCTGGGAACATACCCGAGACGAGATTGTTCTTTGCCCTCCATTCATTGACATCCCTGCTGTAGTTGAAGCGGTCCAGGGTAGCGGCATTGCAGTGGGTGGGCAGGACTTGTTCTGGGAAAAAGAGGGCGCGTATACCGGAGCGATTTCCGCAGGAATGCTTGTCTCCGCGGGCTGCACGCATGTGATCATCGGCCATTCTGAGCGTCGACAATATTTTGGCGATACCGATGACACTGTGAATCGGAAATTACGAGCCGCGATTGCGGCAGGTCTTAAACCGATTGTGTGCGTCGGCGAGGTGATTCAGGAGCGTGAAGCGGGCATGACCGAAGACGTTCTGCGCCGGCAATGCAACATCGCTTTTCGAGAAATCTCCGGAGCAGAAGCAATTCCCGTGGTGATTGCCTACGAACCGGTGTGGGCCATTGGAACCGGAAAAACAGCTAGTCCCGAACTTGCCGCGGACGCGCACCGGGTGATTCGGAGGGAAGCGGCTAACGCATTTGGAGAGGGTGTCGCGAGTCAGATGCGGATTCTTTATGGCGGCAGCGTGAAACCGGAAAATGCGAAAGCTTTGATGTCGCAACCTGAAATTGATGGGGCACTCGTGGGCGGGGCCAGTCTGGATCCGAAATCGTTTGCAGCCATTGTGAAGTACTGAATTAGCATCCTGTCTTGAACCTATTGATATTAAGTGACTTGGCTTCTGCCGGTTGGGACATCCTGAGTTCCTCCTCTTCCTGGTAATGCTCCACCTGCATTCGCCTGTGCCGCATCAAAATAGTAGATGGCGAGAGGGCGCAAATTGACGTTGCGCGGCGTCCGCAACGCGCTCTGGCGGACTGTCGAGGGCGTATCTCGCAAGCATACTTTTCAGATGGCTGCAGCCATGGCGTATTACTTTGTGCTTGCGCTCTTCCCCGCTCTGGTCCTGCTTTCCGCGGTTGTGTCTTACTTGCCGATTCATGATCTTCTAAATCAGGTGGTGAACCTGGTCGGCGGCGTTGTCCCAGCCGACAGCATGAAGATCATTCGGTACTTTGTTGAACACGTTATTGTTCCGAATCGCGCAACATTGTTGTCCTTCGGAATCCTCGGAACGTTGTGGTCAGCATCCGGTGGGTTCGCCTCTGCAATTGAAGCTCTGGATGTCGCCTATGAGGTCGAAGAGGGCAGGCCATTCTGGGTGACCAGGCCTCTGGCAATCGGGCTGACGCTTCTTGTCGGCGTACTCTTCCTCATAGCATTTGCTGTGATGGTTGTCGGTCCCGAATTCGGGCGACACCTGGCCGAGCATCACAAGCTTTCATGGATGTTTGCCGCAGCGTGGCCCTACATTCACTGGAGCGTGTCTTTCGGCTTTACCGTGCTTGGGGTGGAGTTTCTGTACTTCATCGCGCCGAATGTTAAGCAACGCTTCTGGAGCACCTTGCCCGGAGCACTGTTATCGGTTTCCTGCTGGGTTGGGCTTTCCTATGTTCTCGGGATCTATTTCCGCAGCTTTGCCCATTTCAGCAAGACTTATGGCGCTTTGGGCGCTGTGGTGGCGCTGATGGTATGGCTCTATTGGAACGGTTTCATCATGCTTCTGGGAGCCGAACTGAATTGCGAACTGGCCAA
>DASUBD010000226.1:0-4200 GCA_035763445.1 Candidatus Angelobacter sp. | reverse complement strand
ACAGTTTGTGCTTGCCCGCGCCGCTGCCGTGATTGTTCACTCCTCAGGAATGAAGCAGGCGGCGCTCGATCGTGGCGCGTCCTCTGAAAGCATCTTCCTCATCCCGGACCCGTTGCCTTTCGCGGAAGACTCCCCGCTCGCCGCTCCGGCATCAAACAAAAATTTCCTTCAGCGTCGGTTTGGAATCTCCACCGGAACCGTAAGTTTTCTCGCTTCACAGTTCGCTACCTCATCCGATTCGGAGCTGCGCGCTGAGCAGAAAGCAATCCTGGAAAGTTTTGCTCTCGCCAGGGCCGAAAATCCGCGTTCTTGCCTGTTGCTTGAAGGAGTGTTCACAGTTGCGCTTCGCGACGCCCTTGAAGAGTTTGCGGCGAGTTTGAAGATTCGTGAGGACACTTTCTGCATTGTCCCGGCTGATTCGGGTGAAGCCTGGCAAAGTGCCGATGTGGTTCTCGTCACCGGCGAGTTGCCGGCGGATGAAGTAGTGGCGCGCCAGGTCAACGAAATCTGCCTGAAGGCCATGCTGTACGGAAAGACTCTTCTGGCAGCCGATGTTCCACGTAATCGTGACGTGAGCCCTGACGGCCGGGGCTGCCTCTGGTTTGACGATAAGAGCCCTCGCGATCTCGCGTTCCGGATTTCGTTCCTTGCTCGCAATCCGGCATTTCGCACAGCTCTCGCAGCCGCGGGACGCTTCCATATCCTGGAGACTCGCAGCGCATTGGCAATCGGCCGGCAATATCGGGAAGCCTATGCCTATGCTTTCGGACGCAAACATTTCACCGGCCCCAGCACCGGCATGGCTACTCTTCAGCCCGCTGCCAATTGGAGCTAGAGCATCCGCTCCGCTCGCCTGAGCAAAGCAGTGATTGATTCAATTCAGTTCTCGGTTCCCTTAGAGCTTGAACGGTCTTGCGTCTCCTGTTGTAAGATTCCATCCAGGGGTGGACATGGCAGAACCTACTTATGAAGAGATGAAAGCCCGTTTGGCCGAATTGGAAAAACAGGTTGCCACCAAGCGCACCGGATCACTGGAGTTCCGGGTTAGCGAAAAAGGTGGCGTCAGCGTGTACGGCCTGGGCAGGTTTCCGGTCACGCTGTATTTCGAACAGTGGACCCGCCTGCTGGATCAAGCGGACCAGTTGCGTGCATTCCTTGAGGAAAATAAGTCCAGGCTCAAATTGAAAGAAGCCAAGTAGTCGCCAAATAGACCTTATTGGATTGCGCTCCTCATCGGCAGGTTCCCGGGCGAGGGCGAGTCGCATGTGGGATATCTCCGCCATGAGGACCGGCGCTACAGCAAGACGATTACACGTTACCGGTCGCTGGCGGTTTTTGGTCCCAGGGACACAAAGCTTCCGCGGTTCCACCTCTTCGACGTGGAAGCGCCCAAAGTGGATGTTCCAACCGTTGCCAAAGACACTATAGCCTGGCGGTGCAGAACCTGAGGCTGATTCAACGTCCGCGGGTAAACAAATGGGGTAAACAAGGCAGAAGGTGGAGCGAAGCCGCACTGGGCGAAGACAACAGCGGACACATTCTTTTCATTTTTGCGCGCTCGCCGTTCTCAATGTATGAGATCAACGAAGAACTCTTAGCGGCGGGCATCCGTCGTAGTAAGTTGCTACTGCTGAGCATTCCTTGTGGTTTAGATAGTCTTCAAGGTACTCCTTTCGGATGGAGACCGTGGATGGGGTGCAGCCGTTCTCGGTCGTGTAATGTGACAGGGGAATCACGCGGACGACGTTATACACCGGCCCGTCCAGATCGTCCCGTAAGATCTGACCATCCGTCGTTACGCGAGGTATGAGTATGGGATGCACGATTTGGAGCAGCGCTGTTTCATGCCTGAGATCCTCACCGATAATGCGAGATTCTATATGGAATGGGCGGCACAAAGGTAGATATCAGCGCGGCCTGGCGGCTCAAAGCGATATTGCCCTGGCCGGGAGCAATCCTCACCACGGAGAAAGCCAAAAATGGATTTGTCACAGATACACGCGGATAAAACCCAGACCGGAAGAGAAGCACTTGGCAGATGGCTATTGGAAATCAGCAAAACTCAAAACCTTTGAAATACTTAGGAACGGAGGAAACGGAGGAAAAACGGGCAGGATGGATTATGATTTCGCGCATGAAAACAACACTTCAATGTTCAGGATATTCCTGCAGGATTTCTGCCACGCAAATTCTGTTCTTTATGGCTCTGATGGTTGCGACGGTGTTCATTGGCGCCGAGGCACGCGGACAGGCGTCGCCTCAGAACACGGCGCTGGCGCAGCAGGTGGATGCGATTTATCCCGAGGCGCAGAGCCTGTACCTGGATTTGCATAAGCATCCGGAGCTGAGCGGGCATGAGACGCGGACGGCCGAAGTGATGGCCACGAAACTTCGCGCGCTGGGTTATGAGGTGACGGAGCATGTGGGCGGGGACGGAGTGGTGGCGATCCTGAAGAATGGCGCCGGTCCGGTGGTGATGCTGCGCACGGAGCTGGATGCGCTGCCGGTGACGGAAGAAACCGGGCTTCCCTACGCCAGCAAGGCCACGGCCAAGGATGACAGCGGTCGCAACGTGGGCGTGATGCACGCGTGCGGGCATGATGTCCATATGGCAACTTTGTACGGCACGGCGGCGATCATGGCGAAGACCAAAGACGCGTGGCATGGCACGCTGATGCTGGTGGGACAGCCGGCGGAAGAGACCATTCAGGGCGCGCAGAAGATGGTGGATGACGGGCTGTTCAAGAAGTTTCCGCGTCCGGATGTGGGCGTGGCGCTGCATGACGAAAACGGCATTGCCGTGGGCCAGGTGGGAGTGACGCCGGGATACTCGAAGGCGGCGGCGGATTCGCTGCGCATTACGGTATACGGCAAGGGTGGGCACGGGGCGCGGCCGGAGTCGACGATTGATCCGGTGGTGATTGCGGCCAGCATTGTGGTGCGGCTGCAGTCGATTGTGGCGCGGGAGATCCATCCGGGAGACGCGGCGGTGATTACGGTGGGATACATCCAGGCAGGAACGAAGAACAACATCATCTCCGACCATGCGGAGATGGGGTTAACCGTGCGGTCATACACCCCGGAAGTGCGGCAGCATCTGCTGGCGGCGATTGAGCGCGTGGCCAAAGCAGAAGCCATGGCCAGCGGAGCGGACAAGATGCCGGCGGTGGAAAAGTACGAGTCAACCGGCGCGGTCTACAACGATACGAAGCTGACGCAGCATGAAGAAGCGGTGCTGGCTTCGGTGGTCGGGAAGAATAACGTTGTGCATGAGGCGCCGCTGATGACCTCAGAAGACTGGGCCGTCTACGTGGAGCAAGGTATCCCCGGGTTCTATTACACGCTGGGTGTGGCTGATCCGCAGAAGCTGGCCGCGGCGCACGCCAGCCACAAAGAGTTGCCGTCGAACCACTCTCCGCTGTTTGCGCCGGTGTACCAGCCGGCACTGCACACGGGCATTGCAACCGAAGTGAGCATTCTGCGTGATCTGCTGAAAGGCAGCCCGGCGGATGTGAAAAAGGTAACGGAGCAGAAGAGCGGAGAATAATCGCCGTGATCGCGCGTGATCGCCGACATCGCCGTCATCAGAAACAAAAGCTTTTACCGCTATGGCACAAAGGTCGCAACGGAGGAAAAGCATCGGGTGATCGTGTGATCGGAAAGGCAAAAGCGGGTGGAACCTGGAATTTAGGGGCTTTGCTGGTGCCGGGAGGGGGGGTCGAACCCCCACGAGGGGTGAACCTCGGCGGATTTTGAGTCCGCTGCGTCTGCCAGTTCCGCCATCCCGGCTACAGGGAGGTGCGTAGACAAATAGAGTAGCACAAGCCCTGAGAGCCAGGGCTTGTCAGCATGCGCTGGTTTTGATTGCCGCTGCGCCAGGATGTAGGGGCGTTTCAGTGGAGCAGATAGAGCAATGATGCAATACCTGACCGCAGCAAATGACTATCCACTTAAAGGGAATTTCTGCCTGCAGCCTTGGCCTTCGCCCATCTGCGCTTGGCGGCTTCAGCAATTTTCCGGCGCGCTGCGGGGGAAAGGTGACGGCGAACTCGCCGGCCATTTCCTGCTGCTGCAGCGGCCCTGGGCCTGCCACGCCGGCCTCTATTGCCTTGCAGGGCTGAAATGGCATCGTTTAACCGGTCTCGTTCGGCTTCAAGTTCAGCAATGATTGATTCTGTATCCAAGGGGGTGTTTTCTCCT
>DASUBD010000225.1:0-3912 GCA_035763445.1 Candidatus Angelobacter sp. | reverse complement strand
GGATACATGGCAACCAGCACCAGAGGCTTGTTGTCCTTGATGAGCTTGCGTGCCCAGTTGGCTTGCACCAGAGACCATATGAGATTGAACAGTTGCCGGGTCACAAGTTCCAGTATCAGGAGAATTGACCAATGCAGGTTCGGTGGCAATGGCACCAGTTCCACTGCGGGTTCCATTGCGGGAGCTGCAGCCGCGCCAAAACTGGTTACTGGTACCGGGATATTGCCGAGAACCTGGCTGACCGGCACCCATTCGCTCATTCCTTCACTCTGCGCAAGATCTCCCATGCCGATATTGCCTGATTGCACATACTTCTGAATATCGGTGAGGCTGTAAGGTCCAAACTGCTCGTCGCCGCGCTTGATCAGATAGTTCATCTAACAGGTTCCTAGGATTTAAATTTCACTCCACTGCTGTCTGCCTCAACCGTAAAAGCATCAATCACCGCCCAGACCCACGTCATGGGGCTCGCAAAGCCGACCGACAGAACCGTGATGCCAAGCTGCACCAGGGCCTTGTTTGTGTATCCGGCGTAAAAATTGTGTGCTCCAAACATTCCCAGCAAAGCGCCCAGAAGAATAAACGTGTTGCGGCTCTTTCTGTCAGCGTCCGGAACAAGATCAAGATAAGTAAGCGCCGGCGCTGCTGCTGCAGCAGGCGCAGGCATGCTCCGGAACAACACGCTGCCCGCTGTAGAAAAAGGAGTTGCAGTTGGCGCCTGCCCACCATTCACCATGGGTGGAGGCAGAGGACCCTTAGGAATTGCGGCGCCGGTCTGGATTACTCCGGCCAATTCCAGTGCACTCAGATCAGGAGCGGCGACGTTGAGTTTAGGCTCGTCCGGCGGAGCAGCGCTGCAACCGAAAACGGTACAGCCACCGTTTTCGGCATAGCAATCCGAATGGTGCGGAGTACCGCAACCGGCGCAAACCGTTTGTTCCCTTTCCGCCACATCCACCGGGCAGCGGCAGTAAGGACACACCGCAGGCGTCATGAGCAAAAGCCTTCTCTCAAGGGGGTAGCTTATCTTGTCAGGATATGGATTTCAGTCAAGCGAAAAAGTAATCGCTAGTTCTCTTCTATGTCTCCCACGGTCAATGACCCGCTATCAATGCCGATGAAAAGGACTCGAGTGCCGCCCAGCGCATAGACGGCAAGATCCTGCTGCCCGATGCCGCTTTGCAAGGTGATGGTTCCATGGCCGGTGCTGTCAAGCACATAAGTGCCGGTCATCGGCGTAGCGGTGGAGAGCGAGCCGAGGTCGTTGATGTCTGTGAGCCCCGTCAGGCGGCCGATGCCATCGAACGACTCAGCCGCATTCGCCGTAACCAGGCCAAAGCTGGTGCTCTGCGTCTCGCTGAGGGCGTAGGTCCCGTGCAGAACGGCGTTGGTAAATGGAACTGTCTGGGCAAAAGCCGCGCCGGTCATCACCAGTCCGCTGTCCACGTTCAGGATCTCAACTTCATTCAGCGTGGGATAAATCACAAAATGGAATGTGCCAGCGCTGGCGCTGGTGAGCGTTGCGGTGCCGCGTCCGCTGGCATCGAGCGCGTACGTGCCGGTGACAGCAATTTTCGTGGTGACTGAGCCGCCACGGTTGAAATCAGCCGAGCCTGCCGTGATATTGCCGGCGCCGTCGGAGGTCAACACAGCTCCCAGCGCAGAAGGACCATGCACGACATCATTTCCTGAGGTGGTGAAGGCAAACGGGCCGGTAAAAGATGCGTTGCTGATGGGGCTGTTCTGGCGGAAGGCTTCGCCGGAGAGCGCGGGCAGGTTATCCGTCTCTACCAGCTTGATGTGGTTGGCGTCCACAACATAGAAAGCAAAATTCAGCGGGCCGCTGGACGTGGTAATCGCCGCTGTGCCGCGGCCGTTGCTGGCCACCTGAATGGAGCCGGCGCTGATGGGCTGAGCAGTGAGGATGGAGCCGTTGTCAGAGACATCCTGTACGCCGCTGGTCACGTTACCCGAAGCATCAACGGTGATCGATCCCACGGTCGCCAGTGGGTTTTTGGCGGAATCCACGCCGTGAAGGTTGAAGACCAGGGTCCCGGCGAGGGCGGCAGTGGAGAAAGCGGAGGAATTCATCTTGTCCATGGTGCCTGAGCCGTTGGCGGACTTTTCAAAGCGGGTAACCAGGGCGCGGGAAGTGGAGACAACAGCAAAGCTGATCGTAAAATTCCCGGCTGCACTGTTCAAGGTCGCCGTGCCGCGGCCGTCGGCTGCAACGGTGTAGGTGCCGGTCAGGTTGGCGTTGGTGGCGGGGGTGGGCCGTTCATTCACGTCCAAAGCGCCGCCGCTGATGTTGCCGCCGCCATCGGCTACCAGCGTGCCCGCCACGGCAAACGGACCATTGGCGTCAGTGCCGGAAAAGACAAACGCATACGTGCCACTGAGGCTGGCGATACTGAAGTTTCCCACCGGCGTTGCCCCTTTGTGGGAACCGCCGCATCCTACTGAGAAAACAAGGAGAGCAAAGACTGCCAATAATAAAGATGAGAACGTGCGCCGTATTGTCATCAGTTGACCTTGGTTAGGAATTCCTGCGTAACGCTGTAAAGTAAACGAGCAGAGAGCCGCTTCATGCGAAAAAATTGCGGGGCTCCTGTAAAGAATTGTAACAATCCTTCGAATAATGAGGACGCTGGGCCCCGGCAGGTCTCTGGGCTGCGCCTTCGTAGGGTGGAAAGCCGGCTTTTTCGCACTTTGCGGCCTCCGGGTCCCGCCGCCATGATGGTTTGGTTCCAATGACCCCTGATCACGAAAGCATCAGTATCTCCAGGATTTCCATTTTGGGACAACGGCAATCCTGATGAATTGGCGGAGGTACAACCAAAAGCAGCAACTTGCAATTCGAATCTCATGACCTGTGCTGCTCGAGGCCTGCCGGCATTTGCGCACAGTTATCGCGGCGCTCTTCTTTATCTTGCTCGCAATCACAGAGGGGGAGATACCTCAAAGTTTTTCGTGATTGGTAAAAAGAGAAAACAAATATGGAATTCCATCAGTTGAGGTATTTTTGTGCCATCGTGAAATATGGGACATTCACACGCGCAGCGAACGCGGAGCATGTTTCGCAACCATCGTTGTCCCAGCAAATCATCAAATTGGAGGATGAGCTTGGGGGAAAATTGTTTTATCGTTTGCCCAGAACAGCCAGGCTCACCGCTCTGGGAGAAATCTTTTTACCCCGCGCGCTTGCCGTTCTGCAGGCGATCCGCGAAGGCAAAGCCGAGGCGCGGAAGATTGTGGCCCTGCAGAGATCAGAACCAGCCGAGAGCGCCATCCCAACGAAGCCTCTTCACCGAACAGACATTCCTTCACCCGATGAAATCCGTGTTCGTGCATTGCTGAAGAGCGCGTAACAACATTGAGAGCGTTGTTTCAAATGGCAGCGTCAGCTGCGGCATTTCGACGCGTTTAGATTTACGGGTCCCGGCCAATATTTGGTTGAGCCGGGACCCGGTTCTATTAGAGAGCTGGGCAAGTTGTGCTCGGTGTATTTCCGTTGTTGAATACGCCCGGGCTGCTGTTGGTGAATGTTTGTGTAGTGCCGTCAAACTTGGTGATGCTGATGCTGAACGGCTCGTTATAGCCTGGTGTGCGGTCATTGAGCACGCTGATGCCCACCTGCTCGCCCAGCAGAATGGAAGAGCGGGTGGAACTGCGGAAGTGAATTCCGGAGTGAATTCCGTGACCAAAGGAAATGTTGTGCGCCAGTTTTGACAGCTCACCATTGATGGTGAGGTTGGCGGCATCCGCTCCGGTGTAAGGCACCAGCGAAAGACCGTCTTCGCTGGGCTGCATCACATCCGTACCCGCGTGCTGCAGCAGGGGCTGGATTTTCTGACTGCCATCAAAGAAATATTTGAGGACCGTGATGCATGCTCCCGCCACGGTTCCGTGTCC
>DASUBD010000224.1:0-3437 GCA_035763445.1 Candidatus Angelobacter sp. | reverse complement strand
CACCACCTGAGCCGTGCTCTGCGTGCCCGGCGCTACCGCGGCCACGTCAGGGCATTCCTTGAGCATGGCTGTCGCGTCTTCGGGGACAAGGGTCTTGGTCGCGCCCCAGCCAACGTGCAGGCCGCCAAAGTTGCGCGATCCTGAGGAAACAAACAGCAGGTTGGAGCCGAGATTGGCAATCTGTTCCTGCATGGTCTGGTCCGCTCCCTGGCCGATGCCCACCATGGCAATCACCGCTGCCACTCCGATCACGATGCCCAGCATGGTGAGGCTGGAGCGCATCTTGTTGCGCGCCAGAGCCCGAAGAGCCATTCGTAATGTGGCAATCAGATCCACGAATCCCTAATCCTCAAGGGCCGGCATGCTTTTCAGCACGTCAGCGGCTCGCGCAGGTTGCGCAACGGGTTCATCGCGACGGATTTTGCCATCGCGGAAAACGATGCTGCGTTTTGTGAACTGGGAAATGTCATGCTCGTGGGTAACAAGCACAATCGTGAGCCCCTGCTGGTTCAGCGATTGCAGAATCTCCATCACCTCGACAGAAGTGCGGCTGTCGAGGTTTCCCGTGGGCTCGTCAGCCAGAAGAATCGACGGACGGTTGACCAGAGCGCGCGCAATGGCCACTCTTTGCTGCTGGCCTCCTGAAAGCTGTGAAGGAAAATGATTGGTGCGTTCACCCAAGCCAACCATCTCCAGTGCTTCGCGCGCGCGCTGATGGCGTTCTTCTTTGCCCATACGCGCATAAAGTGTGGGCAGTTCCACGTTTTCGAGCGCGGTGGTGCGAGCCAGCAGATTGAAGCCCTGGAACACAAAACCAATCTTGCGATTGCGGATGGCCGCGAGTTTCCGCTTATCGAGCTGGGCCACCGCCGTTCCTTCCAGCAGGTATTGTCCTGACGTGGGCTTGTCCAGACAGCCAAGAATGTTCATGAAGGTGGACTTGCCGCTGCCGCTGGCGCCCATGATGGCGACAAACTCTCCGTGCCGGATTTCAACTGAGACGCCGCGCAGTGCATGGACCTGGGTTTCTCCCAGTTGATAGGTCTTGTGAATATCGCGGGCCTCAATTACGAATTCAGAGCGCCTGGTCTGCAGCTCTGCTATTTCCGGCTCGGAAATTGAATTGGCTTCGTGGGCGCTCATCTGAGTATCTACTTAGCGCCCTCGCGGGACGCTGGGTCCTCCGGGACGCGGCGCGCTGCTGCGTCCCTGAACTACGCCGGTTACCAGTTCGTCGCCCGCGCCAAGCTCGCCGTTGAGCTGCTGCACGATTTCAGTGAAGGTGTGGTCAGTGATTCCAGTCTTGATCCGCACGGGTTGGAGTGATCTGTCCGGCAGCAACTTCCATACAACTTGAGTGTCATATTTTGCCGGCTGACTCTCAGGAGTGGCAACAGCCGCTTCAGAATTGGCGGCAGAGGGTCTTCCGGAAACTGCACTTTGCGGACGCGCAGCCGTTTTGCTGGTTGCGGCAGATTCAAGAGATCGCGCGTGCTGCCCGCCGCCTTCAGGAATTCCGGACTTCTGATACAGCTCTGCAATCTCTTCAGCGGGCAAATCCGGTTTGTAGCGCAGTGCGCCGTTCGGGATTTTCAGCACGCGAGTCGCAGTGGCCACCGGAATACTGACGTAAGCTGTCATTCCAGGAAACAGCTTCAGCTCAGGATTATCAAAATCCACGATGGTGTCATAGGTCACGACATTTTGAACCACCGTGGAATTCATCCTGACTTGTGACACCACGCCGGTGAAGGTATCCCGGGGATAAGCATCAACCTTAAAGGTAACTCGCTGCCCCCGACGGATCTGTCCCACATCAGATTCGTCTGTCTTGGCATAGACCTGCATCTTTGTAAGGTCCTGAGCAATGGTGAAGAGAGTGGGCGCCTGCAGCGATGCAGCCACGGTTTGCCCCACGTCCACATTGCGGGCCACCACGGTGCCGTCAATCGGTGCGTGAATGGTGGTGTAATCCAGATTGGTTTGCGCCACGTCTACCGCAGCCTTCTTCTGCTGGACCTGAGCACGCGCCTGCTGCTCCTGCGCGAGCGCGGCTGAGACCTGCGCCTCAGCACTGTCAGAATTTGCCTTTGCCAAATCCAGAGACTGCTGGCTGATCACGCCCTGGCGGGCCAAACCAAGATTGCGTTCATAGTCTGTTTTGGTCTGCAAGGCACTGGCCTTGGCCTTCGCCGTGTTCGCGATAGCAACTGCCAAATTGGCCTTTGCATTTTCGTAATCAGCCTTCGCCTGTGATAACACTCCATCAAACAGCGCTGGATCAATCTGGGCGATAACCTGGCCTTTTTTCACCTTGGAATTGAAATCAACATTGAGCCTGGAGATGGTTCCGGAAACCTGCGAGCCGACCTGGACGGTGATGACGGCATTGATAGTTCCGGTGGCCTCAACCACCTGTTTCAAGTCGCCAGTTTCTACTTTCGCCGTGTAGTACTGCACCGGCCCGGGGCCGCGGAGCCGGAAAGCGGCAAAAATGGCGACGGCCACGAGGACAATGACAATCACCAATATTCGGCTTTTTGTGAGCTTCACAGGCTGATTCTCAGAACATGAACTGAATGCATTAATGATACCAGCCTTAGCACTGCTCCCCGAGCCCAGAACTGTTGTGCAAAGAGCGCAGTCTGTTTCCCAACCCGGTCGCGCTCATAAGCAAAAGGCATCCTGAGCAGGATGCCTTTTAGTGTTGAAACCAGATCAGTCTATTTGGGCGAGCTGTCGTCCTTGCTCTGCCCGTGCTGGTGAGCGCCTTTATGATCGTGCATCCCCATGCCCTGACCGTGCATGTCCTGCATCATCTGTGCGAACTGCTTCTTCTGCTCATCGTTGAGAATCGGGTCGATTTTTGCAGTCGCGGCATCCATCGATGTTTTCATTTTCTCGTGTTTCTGGTCCATGGAAAGGGACTGATCTTTCATGATGGTATCCCTGTCTTTAAGGTGCTGTTCCAGGATGGGTTTGATCTTGGCCTTCTGATCGTCTGTGAGGTTGAGTTTTTCTGAGAGCATCTGCAGGTGCTCGTCAGCGTTCATCATTCCGTGGCCGTGGCCCTGGCCCATACCGTGCCCATGCCCCTGGCCCATCTGCTGATGGTCATCACCTTGCGTTGGCTGGCCCTGCTGTGACCACGCGGCAACGGCCAACATGCAAACTGCAAACAAAATGACTTGCCTGATCTGCTTCATTTCGAGCTACTCCTTGTCTTATGTCTTCGACTAAAAGCTGATAGCTGAAAAAACGTACAGTCAATTGTAATCAAAAGCCAGGTTGAGAGCTGGATGGAGTCTGGCGGAGGGAGAGGGATTCGAACCCCCGATACGGTTTCCCGTATAGCGGTTTTCAAGACCGCCTGTTTCAACCGCTCACACATCCCTCCGCGTGAGGATTACATTCAGTTTACCAGCTATTTTGCGTTT
>DASUBD010000223.1:0-3608 GCA_035763445.1 Candidatus Angelobacter sp. | reverse complement strand
AAAAGCGCCAAAGCCAGCGGACTGAAGAAAGCCGCCAGTGTAATCCCCACCGATGCTGTTACCAGCAGCAACTCCAGACGCCTGTTGCTTTGATCCGCCGCCAAAGCTGTAGCTGCCGGCTGCATCAGGCAAAAACCTCCAGCCGCAACTCTCTCCCCACAGCCCCGGCCAGAACGTTCAAAGTCTCATGCCCACAGCGCTCCCAGCTGAAATCTGCCGCCCGTTTCAGCCCGCGGCGACGGATGCACTCGCGAAGCTCGGAATCACACAGAACCGATTCCATCTTTTGGGCCATATCTTCCTGCGACTGCGGATCAAAATACTCGAGGGCATTACCGGAGATTTCCGGAAAGCACGAGTTGTTGGAGACCGCTGCCGGAATGCCGCACGCCATCGCTTCCACCATAGGCAGGCAAAACCCTTCGTATAACGACGGGATCACCACCATCGCCGCCCCCTTGAGCAACAGCGCCAGTTCATCATCGCCCAGCATTCCCGGAATCACCGCCTGCCCGCGCTTGCTGCTGCAACGCTTCGCTGCTTGAACCACTTTTCCGTGCTCCCACCCCGCAGGCCCAGCCAGCACCAGGTCCAATTCCAAATCACTCCGCCGCGAAAGCAGCAACTGATAAGCTTCGATCAATCGGACAAGATTTTTTCGCGGCTGCACCACTCCGTGATGCAGGATGTACGGCCTCGGCAATCCCAATCGCAAACGCAATGCCTGCAGTTTGTCCGGATCAGGCGGCGCTTCATTGAACCGTTCTTGATCGTAGCCGTTGTACACAACAGTGATTTTTTCCGGCGGGATGTTGCAGGTTTCCACCAGGTCTTCCTTCGATCGCTCAGAAACGGTGATGACGGCACGCGAACGCTGCGCAGCCGAGCGCAAAAAGAACCTCTGCGCCAGCACCATGCTCCGCGACTGTGATGGCATGACAAACGGCGTCGCGTCATGGATGGTGCATACCATTGGCGGCTCACGCAAAGGAAAGATGTTGCAACTTGGCGAGAACATCACATCCGCCCCAATGCGTCTTGCTGATACGTTCGCTCCTCCCAAACGCCAGAGGCGCTCATGCTGGACGAGTCGGTTGCTGACAAAGGAGAAGTTTACAGATGGCTCCGATAACTCAGCATCGAATCCCTGCGCAGGTCCAAACAGAACAAACTCAAGCTCCGGGATCTGGGCGGCAGCTTTCCTGAACTGCGCGATCAAATTGCGGGCGTAAACATTCGTCCCCTGATGCCGAAAACGCGGCGCCAGCACCCACGGATCCAATGCAATTCTCAGGTTGCCCATATTTTTGATTTCCGCGCCCGCTTGTGGCAGGGCTTCGCCTGACCGGCTTCTTCAGGCGCAGACGACATTTCCCGCAGGCGCGCCCAGCGCTCGCTGATAGACTGCCAAGGTCTGCTCCGCCGTGTTGCGCCAATCAAAGCGCTGCACATTCATAAAGCCCTTCTCAACCAGCCCTGCTCTTAAATTCAAATCCGTAAATGCCTGGTAGAGAGCATCACCGAATGCGACTGCATCCCGCGCGTCAGCATAATGAGCGGCTGGGCCGGCAATCTCCGGCAACGATGTGGCTGACGAACACACTACCGCCGTGCCACAAGCCATGGCCTCCAGCACAGTAAGCCCGAATCCTTCATACAGAGATGGACAGGCATAGAGACTGGCTCCCGAGTACAACGCAGGCAGGTCGGCATCATCGACAAAACCGGCGAAGACCACCTTATGCGACATCTTAAGTTCCTCTGCCAACGTTCGCAGCTCCTGCTCACCTTCTTTCAGAGGCCCTGCGATCACAAGAACGGCTCCGCCCCCGAGGTCCAGAAACCTCCTGAACGCCTGCAGCAGGCCGCGATGATTTTTTCTCGGCTTGAATATTCCGGTATAGAGCAAATACTCACCGGCAATTTCGTAAGCGGCTTTCACTTTTTCAATTTGCTCTCGATCAGTCACGGGCTGAAAACGCCCGTCAACTCCGGAATGGATCACTTCGATCTCACGCTGAGTGTGGAGGTACTTGCGGATTTCATCGTGCGAATACTGTGAAACCGCGATGATTCTGTCCGCGCGGCGCACAGCTGCGGCCATCATGCCTCTGTAATACAAGCGTCCTGCTAAGGAAGGCAGATCTTCAGCGCACGCAAGATAGATGACGTCATGGATGGTCGCCACCACCGGGCATGGACACAGCAATGGGATGTTGAAGTGCGGTGAGTGCAGCAGATCTACTCCGTGCTGGCGCACTATGCGCGGAAGCTCGATCTGCTCGCGAAGCGAATAGTAACCGGCTGCCGCGATGATCTTTTCCATTTTCGCGCCCGGTTTAGACCTTTGAATGTTGTCGGCGTATTCTGGCGGCAGAATCAGAAGATATTCATGTTCGGGAGCGACCTCCAGCAACGCTTCGGTCAGGCACCGCATGTATCTCCCGACCCCCGGGTTCTTGATTCTGCGCAGATCCAGAGCAATTTTCATGCTGCAGTTTACTTGGCTCCGTTGGCTGCACTCATGACCATGATTGGGGAATAACGCGCGCCAATTCTTTCCCGCAACACCGTGAACATGGCGTGCAGCATGGCATGATGCACGTCCTCAATCAGCTGCATGTTTTCTGATGGCACAACGGCGCAGACGTCGCACAGGTCCTTCATAGCTCCCCCGGCAAAACCCGCGAGCCCTACGGTGAATGCTCCTGCCTGCCGGGCGGTAGTGAGGGCAAGAAGCACGTTGGCGGAGTCTCCGCTGCAACTGATGGCGAACGCAACGTCGCCGGGCTGAATAAAGTTTTTGAGCTGTTCAGAAAACACGGTCTCGTATCCATGATCGTTGGCGCAGGCGGTGAGCAGCGGGACGTTGTCTGTCAGCGCCATCACTCTCATGCGCTTCTCCCTTCTGACATCGCCCAGTCCTTTATTCATGTCGGAGACCATGTGTGACGCCGAAGCGGCGCTCCCCCCGTTGCCAAATACAAACACGGTGCGCTCTTCTTCAAACGCCCGCAGGAGTACGGTAATGATTTCGTCGATTTCGGTATAAGGGGACTCAGCCATCAGGCGAGTGAGGTGATGAAAATATTGCGCCACTGTATCAGGCCGGCTACTGCTGAGATGACGGGCCGAGTTGCTGCTTCCAACAAGCATCGTTTCCTTCCTTCGGCTGATGGTGCCTGCCTGTCTTTTAAGTTCTCCTGCCCCTTGTCTTTGCTATTCCGCGCCGGATCTCCTCCTTCACGTCAGCGGCGAGTAGCCGGCGTGAATCATCGGGAGGGATCCTTTCCCAGGAATTCTTTCCCAGCACCCAGCACGTGGTCAGCGCCATGGCCCCGAACAGGCTGCAAATCCAGATCAGAATCCGGTGCGGGCTGGATTTTCTTTCCGGAGGCACAGCAGGGTCCATCACGCGGACGCTGGGAAGTTCCCTGGCTTCGTCAATTTTCGCTGTCTCATACTGTTGGGTAAGAAATTCGTAAATAGCTTCCTGAATTTTTGTTTGCCGATAGAGATCAGAATAGCGATAGCCAAGAATCGGCAGCGAAGTCATGGATGGATAATCCGGAGCTGCCGGTTGCGCCTGCTTTCCCGTCATGCTGTGC
>DASUBD010000222.1:0-3766 GCA_035763445.1 Candidatus Angelobacter sp. | reverse complement strand
GATCAGAAGCCTTGCCATCACCGAAGGCAGAGAGCCGTGGCTTTGCAAACGAAGCGCGTTCCTGCTCCCAGAGGGTTTCCGCCAACGGAAGAATTGAGTCCGGCGAAGTACCGGCAATGGTGTTCCAGCCGTCGTGAAGCGTCTCAGCCCATTCGGTTTCATCTCGCAAGGTGACGCAGGGCGTACTCAGGAAATAAGCTTCCTTCTGCACTCCACCGGAATCAGTGAGAATGAAACGAGCATTGGCTTCGAGGGCCAGCATGTCAAGATAAGGCAGCGGGGGAACCATTTGCAGATGCGAAGCGGATTCAAGATCGCGGCGCAAGTGCTGCAGTGAAGAATCCTGCTGCAACTTCATGCGCAGTCGCGGGTGCACCGCGAAAACTGTGGGCCTCTCAAGGCGGCACAGGGTTTCCACCAGCTGCTCGAGGCGCTCAAGAGAGTCAGTATTTTCCGCGCGATGGATGGTGACAAGCACGAACTGACCGGGTGCGACGCCCAACTCGTGCATGACATCGCTGTGCGAAGCGGCAACGGGCGCAAAGGCACGCACGGCGTCGAGCATTACATCGCCGGTGAAAAATACATGCTGCTCAATGCCTTCATTCCTGAGCTGCTGGACGGCGCTGAGAGTTGGGCATAAGAGCAGATCAGAAACGTGGTCGGCTGTGATGCGATTGATTTCTTCCGGCATGCGACGGTTGAAACTGCGCAGGCCAGATTCCACATGGGCAACAGGAATATGCAGCTTTACCGCGGCCAGAGCGCCGGCCAGTGTGGAATTTGTATCGCCGTACACGATGACACAATCCGGACGCTCGCGCAGCAGTACGTCTTCAATCTTCTCCAGCATGGCGCCAGTCTGAGCGCCGTGCGTACCGGAACCTACGTTAAGGTGGAAGTCAGGACGGGGGAGCGGGAGTTGGCGGAAGAAAATTTCCGCCATTTCAAAATCGTAGTGCTGGCCGGTATTCAGCAGGAGGTGCTGAATGCGGTCCTCAGGGGCACAGGCCGCATTCCAGCGCTCAATGCTGGAGCACAGCATAGCCGCTTTTACGAACTGCGGCCGCACGCCGACAATGGATAGTAGTTTCCTCATGCGGGCTATTGGTTCTCCAGAAGCTGTTCAGCCGGGACATCGCGAAGAACACGCGCGGGCGATCCCATTACGAGCTTGCGCGCGGGAACATCGCGGGTCACCACAGAACCAGCCGCTACAAGGGCGTCTTCACCCAGCGTGAGCCCAGGCAATACGGTCACGTTCGCGCCGATGCGAGAACCGCGCTTCATTGTCACACCCTTGTGATATTTGAAACGGTCTTTGGTGCGACCCAGGAAATTGTCATTGGTGAAGGTGACTTCCGGCGCAATAAAGCAGCCATCGCCGATTTCAGACAGAGCGGTGATGTAAGCCTCAGTCTCAAGTTTGCAGCGGCTGCCGACTTTGACTTTGTTTTCGACAGTGACGCCACGTCCAATGATGGTGTATTCACCCACCTCGACGTTCTCTCGAAGCGAGGCGAGATCGGCAACCAGGACTTTCTTTCCGATTACGCATCCACGGTAGATGACCACCATGGTTCCGATAATGCAGTCATCGGCAATAACGCAGGGATCAAGTTCCTGGTCATGCGTTACCGCGCTGAGAGCGGCCTTCATCGGCAGCTTTCCAATTACCGTATTGTCGTCAATGCGGACATTGTTTCCGATAACGCTGCCGGCGTGAATAACCACACCGCTGCCGATCCGGCAATCGGAGCCAATTTTGGCGTTTTCGTGGACGACGCTGTTAAATCCCAGCTGCGAACCAGCGCCGATCTGGGCTGACGGACTGATGAAGTTCTTTTCCATAATTGTTCCCTAAAGACACCGGCACGCCATCCATTTCCATGGACTTCTGGGCGGCCTCAATAATGCGGATCACACGCAAGCCATCGCGCGCATCGGAAACCGGACGTTTTCTTTCCGTGACGCAATCGATGAAGTGGCGGACTTCAAGCTTCAGAGGCTCAGTCATATCGACGCGTGGGATCACAATATCGCCGAAGCGGACCTGGATGGCTTCACCGTAACTGCGCGCCGGAGGCATTTCAGCGTGGTTGTCATAGATGCGCAGCTTTTCTGAAGTCTCAGTGTCATCAAAGACGGCCATCTTGTCCTTACCCACGATGGTGGTGCGGCGCACCTTGTGCGGATCCAGCCAGCTCAGGTGGATGTGGGCCATGATTCGGTTATCAAAGAAGAGGCTGAGGAAGACCACGTCTTCAATGCCTTCCTGAATGTAGCTCTGGCCTCTGGCGCTCACATTGGTGGGCTCGAGATCAAGGAGATAAAGGATCTGAGAGATGTCGTGCGGGGCAAAGCTCCACAAGGCATTCTCGTCGCCGCGAATGCGGCCCAGGTTCACGCGTTGGGTATAGATGTAATAAACCGGACCGAGCTCGCCGGCAGTAATCAGCTTTTTGAGCCGGTGGACGACAGGATGGTATTCCAGCAGGTGGCCCACCATCAGCGTGCGCCCGAGCTTATCAGCCATTTCCAGCAGGTCTTCCGCTTCACGGACATTCAGGGTGAAGGGCTTTTCAACAAAGACGTCACGGCCAGACAGCAGCGCCATTTTGGTGTATTCGTAATGCGTAATGGCCGGCGACGCAATCGCGACGGCATCAATGTCTTCAAGCAGCAGCTTCTGAAAAGAGTCCACAGGCTTCACGCCGGGCCAGGCGCGCGCGGCTGACTCGCGCCGCTTTGGATCAAGATCAAAACAAGTAGCGAGCTCGCAAGTCTTCAGTTCAGCAAAATTTCTGGTCAGGTTCCAACCCCATGCCCCCAGGCCAACGGTCCCGATTTTCAACATACGTCTCTCCTCAATACGTCAATACATCTATGCGGCGAACGGGTCCTTGCCGTCCCCACGCGCGATCCTTGCCTTGGCGAGTTCCTTCCGCCCCATCACTGCAACGGTGGCGGCACCAGGCTTGCTTGAAGGCAGCAGAAAACCAAACAGCATGGAAAGGTGCGTGCCAATGGTGCCGGCAATCTTCATCTTGCTGCGACCGATGGCGCGGCCGTGCAATACCATGGGCACTTCAGTGATGGTGTAGCCTCTCCTGGCGGCAGCGATCAAAATTTCCGGAGCGGACACAAAGCCCGAGCTTTCAAAACGGACGTTGCGCACCACATCTGCGCGGTACGCGCGGAAGATGCTGGTATAGGTGTACAGCCTGACGGGGCACACCAAGCGATAAAGCAGGGAGCAGCCTTTACTCAGCAACAATCTCCAGCCGGGCACTCCCTGCACGCCTCCACGGGGATGATAGGGGGAAGCCACGGCGATATCGGATCGAGTGGATTGCAGCGCGGCCAGGAGTTGGTTGAGCCCATCGGGCGAATAAGAGCAATCAGCATCGATGGTGCAGACGATGGTCCCGATGGAGTGCTGAAAGCCGCTGCGAAAGGCCGCGCCCACACCGCGATTCACACCATGTTCAACGATCTTGTAGCGGAATCCTGTGTCCTTGAACTCGTTCATCAGTACGAGCACCGTGCGATCGCGGCTGCCGTCATCTACGAAGACAAGTTCCAGTTCAAAGCGCTCCGCCAGGAGCTCATTGAGCCGAAGTAGTTTCTGTTTCAACTGTGCAACGCCGTCTTCTTCATTGAAGACAGGAATCACAATCGAGACGATCTGGCGAGGTCCAGGCATCGTTCACTCCTCTTCTTCCCCGTTGTTTTCGATTGCATGCGCCGGAGGGGGAGGGACTGC
>DASUBD010000221.1:0-4521 GCA_035763445.1 Candidatus Angelobacter sp. | reverse complement strand
ACCAGCGGCCACGCGGGCGCCGAAACTGTCATTGAGAGTAGTGGTCACGGAAACCGCATTGCCAGCTTCGTCCACCACAGAGTAATGGGTGGTGTTGGTCTTCTCCGGCCCAACGTAAGGCGAATGTTCTGCCGCCTGGCGTTCCAGTTCGCCGAAGCCCGAAGGACGATGCAGCTCTTTGCTGCTGCTGGCCTTGCTCATGTCCAGCGATTCGCGCCATGCGGCGGCGTACTTCTTGTCGATCAACTGCGCCACCGGGAGCTGGGAAAAATCCGGGTCGCCCAGAAACTCCGCTCGATCATAAAAGGCACGGCGAAAAGCTTCGGCTGTAAGGTGGATTGCATCGGCTGAGCGGTTTCCCATGCGGCCCAGATCGTAGCCTTCCAGAATGTTCAGCGCTTCCACCATGGTCACGCCGCCGGAGCTTGGAGGCGGCGCGCTAAAAATCTGGTAGCCGCGGTAAGTCCCCCGTATCGGCTGCCGCTCTTTCACCTCATAGTCGGCCATGTCTTCTGCCGTAATCAGGCCGCCGTGGCTCTGCATGTCTGCTGCGAGTTCGCGCGCCATGGCTCCTTTGTAGAAATCATCAGGCCTGGCGGCAATGCGCTCCAAGGTGTGCGCCAGCTCAGGCTGGCGGAAGAGATCACCCGCCTGATAGAAATTGCCGTCGCGCTGGAAGATGTTTTTCGCCTCACCCAGAAAAAGTCTTGGTTCCTGCTGCTTTGTCTGGGAGTTCCAGTCAAAGTGCATGGCGTGGGCTTCTTCATAAGTCAGCCGCACACCGTCTTTCGCCAGACGAATGGCCGGCTCCATTACGGTCTTCAGCGGCAGCTTGCCCCAGTGCTGCTGCGCGTAAACCAGTCCGGCCACCGATCCCGGCACTCCCACGGCTTTGTAGCCAACCAGACTGGCATCCGGGATCACGTTACCCTGAGCATCAAGGTACATGTTGCGCGTGGCCGCCTTGGGCGCTTTCTCCCGATAGTCAAGGAAATGGACCGTGCCATCGGCCATCCGCACCAGCATGAAGCCGCCGCCGCCAATATTCCCTGCTGCCGGATGCACTACGGCGAGGGCGAAGCCGGTGGCCACCGCCGCGTCAACGGCATTGCCGCCTTGGCGCAATATCTCCACCCCGGCGTGTGACGCCTCAGGATGAATGCTCACCACCATGGCCTTCTGCGCATGAGTGGGCCTGAGGCCGCCCGCAAAAGCGGGAAGAGAGCACGCCGAACCGACGGCAAGCACCAGTAAAATCAGCTGTTTACGCAGAAGCTTCATTTTGATTGTAGCCAGCGATGTTTAACCCACCCGCATCTCGCGTCTTGAAAAAGGCGGGCCTTGCTTAAGAGAAGACAACCGACAGCAGGCCAGCTATTGAGGCTAGCCTACCCTGTAAGGCACAGTCAAATCAGCAGGTTCAGGGAAAACAAAAAGCCGGGATATGGCAACAGCCACTCAGCCCGGCTTCGTATGGGTAGCTTCGTATCGGTAATCGAGGTAAGGAGTTTACATTCCGGCTTGTTTGGCAGCCAGGTCTCCGATAAAGGGCAGTTTGAACGTCTGGTTGCCGTATGCCTTCACCATGAGCAGGATCTTCACTCCAAACCACGCCAGCCAGAGCAGCGGCCAGATGGCAAACATGATCAAACCAGCAAACCCGTGGGAAACCACACCCAGCACTCCGCCCAGGATCGAGGAAGCGATGCAGAGCGCAATAAAGGCGACGTCCCAGAAGATTGACTGAAAAGCATGGAATCTTACGAACTTGTCATTCTTGTAGGGTTCAATCAGCAGGAAAATCAGCCCGGTGATCCATCCCACCAGGTAGCACAGCATGCCCGCCACGTTATTTGTCATCCCAGTGCTGGTTGCCGCCGGGGCCGGGGCCGCAGCCGCTCCTGAAGAGGCCGCGCTGGTTCCGGACGTGGCAGCGCCGCACGCCGGGCAGAATGCCGATCCTTCGTTAACCTGCGCTCCACACTTCGCACAGAAAGCCATAAAGTTCTCGCTCCTTGGATTTTTTCAGAAAATTTGGGGGATTCCGTTGCAGACAGCTTATCCCTAGTCCGGGGAGAAGGGAAGAAAAGTTATTCCGTAGTACTTGGGCCTTATAGCAGCCCGTTCCTGGCCAATCCCAAGCAGGTGGAGCAGGGCAGCTGCCGACTGAACTAAATCCCTAACCACAGAGCAAAAACCAATTGGCCGCAGATTTGCGCTGATGCACGCAAGATAAAAAGTCCTTGCTCATCAGCGTACATCTGTGGCCTTTTCCGTTCGAAATAACCGATGACGTCAGGTCTACTCGCGAATTTTAAAAACTGTCATTCCGAGCGAGCGCAAGTCACGGCGGAGCCGGGATGAGCGCGAAAGAGGAACCCCGACGGTGTTCAAGATCAAAATGCGGCCTCAGGGAGTTCTTACCATACCGTTTGTCGCCAACATTTCTGCGCCACAGTTTCGAGAGAACGCCTCGGATCAGCACATACGCTGCCAAGACTATCGGGGTCCCTCTCTCCCCGTCGCCGCGCAATGCGCGCTTCCGGGAGCGCTCGGGATGACAGTGGAAAAAACTTTTTATTAGCAGTAGTTATGGGAAGTATTGACGTGCAACAAACTCAACGTTGAGCATGCAGCTTCAGGAAAGCATCTCGATGCTCTGTCCTGGCAACAGCATTTCTGAACCCCAATGCTCAGCCAGATCCTGCCAGCGAGGATTTGTCTTTTCAATGAGAGTGATCTTCTTCTGACGCCGCCAGGACTTGATCTGCTTTTCGCGATGGATGGCGACATGAACGTTGTCAAAGCTCTCAAAATACACGAGACGTTTGCATCGTGGGTTTTGGCGAAACCCTCGAACTCACCGGCTTTATGCTGCATGATGCGGACAAAGAGGTCGCCGGTCATACCCGTGTAGAGAGTTCCGGTTCTGCTGGCGACAATATATGCCCAGTACTTGTGAGCAATGCCATCTTGCAGGCGAGATGGTAGCAGAGAACCCCTTTCACTCCATTGCCGAGATCGGCGTGATCGGAAAGGCAAAAGCAACACCCTACCGCTGATGACACGGATAACACGGATTTGCACTGATGCAAGCAGATTGAAATGGAGAGGCTTGAAGAGCGGCGTGCGGAGGCCGATCCCAGTTCCGGTGCAGTGAGCGCTTAAACCCCAAACAAGGTGCTCAGTTCAATCACCTCTAGCGGGCTTTCCGGCCAGGTATGTTTCCAGCAGACAATCAGGTCGCAGCCTTTGGGGTCGTGTCTGTGATCCAGAAAGTTCCTGCTCTCGAATTCAAATTCAATCAGCACGCGCTGCATTCGTCCGTTATCCATCCGCCGCATCGCTTCACAATCAGGAAACGCCGCCTGCGTCCGCATCACCGCAAACCCCAGGTTGCACGCCAGTGCCCCGAACAGCACCATCACCCCCACTTCGCTGGTCGGCGCATGTGTCATCGCTGGGTGGCCGATCAGTTCGCCATACATTGGCCGGTCTTCCATCACGGTTGCCCGCAGGTTCGTCATCGGGATCGCCACCGGCATCGCCAGCGGGCTTGCCATCGCGCCCCGGTCCAATGGCGCACCCGATGACGGCCGCCATGCAAGGCCCCCGGCATAGGTTTCCGCATGCTTCCGGATTATCTCCGCCACATCGGCCCACTCCCCTTGCAGTTTCTCCTTCTCAATAAACCTCAGCATGCCCGCCGGCACCAGGCTCCAGCTCTTGTACCTGCGCCGAAACGCCGTCTCGGACATACCGCTCTCCGCATAGAACTCACTAGTAGTGGGTACTTTCTTCAACTTTCTCGCTGCGGTGGCCCATTTGATGAAGAGCTCCATTACCGGTCTCGGCTGCGCCTTGTCCTCCCGCTTTAGGCCGCACGCCGCCAGCGCCAGCGTATATGACCCAAACTTCCGTGCCATCTTTCCCTTGTCCAGGCTTCCCTGCGTCATCGCATACAATTGGCTGATTGTCGGCACCCGGCCCAGCTTCTCTGCACTGGCCTTGATAGTCGTGATGATCTCTTCCTTGGTCATAGCTCTCCTGAATAGCAAAAGCCACCCGCAGGTGGCTTTTGGCTTTGTGAATTTAAACAAATGGCTTGAAAGTGTTTTTTGGGAATGAAAAAGCGGCCCGCCTTAAGACCGCGAAACGAAAATATTGAGAAAAATTTGCTTTAGAGCCGGTGTTTCAGATCGGAGCAGCTTTCCTCCGTGCCTCTGTGTCTCTCTCGAAAATGCAACCGGGAGCCACGAAGTTCTTTCGTGCACGAGAGTCCAGCGCCGGTAGGCGCGGCAGAATTTAGCCCATCTATGAGGAAGTCGGCCCTGTCAAGCTGATTTTGAGAACACGACACCGTCCGCGCCGAGAGACAGGTTTTTCCCTTCCCGGAGGTTTTTGGTTTGCTTTTGTTTTTTGCTGTTCCGACCAAAGAACTCGCGTCTGAGTAATCGTTCGATGGAGCGATAACGTTCCACCAGCCATCTATTCGATCCCACCTTTTCGTGGAACCATGAT
>DASUBD010000220.1:0-9974 GCA_035763445.1 Candidatus Angelobacter sp. | reverse complement strand
TGGCAGCCGTCCGCCATGCGCTTCGGCTTTGGAATTGTCGAAGCCGCAAACAAGTGGCACGGGAACGCTGCTCGGAAATGGGAGGCCAACGTTGTTGGGTGCACCTTCCGGTGGAAGTCACGCCCTCAACCCGCAGCCGCTTCCGCCAGGCGCAGCGGCCGCGCCCGGCAATCCGGGGCGAAACGTCGCGCAAGCGAGTGCTCCGGTGTCGAATCCCGTTAACAGAGGATCTTCAGTCCCTAACCAGCGGGCACTGAGCGGTGCGGGAGCGCCGGTCTCAAGTCCTGGCAGCAAGGTTTCGCTCAACCCTCAGCCGTTACCGCCCAAAACGGCCGCACTCATCAACCATTTTGATCCCGCAAAGAATGGGTTCAATTTTGTCAATGATTTCAAAAACGATTTCATTTCTGCCCTCAGCATAACGACGGGTGGCCTATGCGGAGGCATGTCTTACGCCGCGTTGGATTATTACTTCGCGCACGCGGGCGTTCCTCGCCAGGATTTTCGACCTGCCAATGGCACGTCTCTACAAAGCTATCTCTACAACCGCCAGGTCGAATCCATCAAAAGCAACCTGGATAAATGGACGGAGCTTGGGTTCAACCCGGGCGGCGCACGGGACAGCGAGTTTTTCAACTGGGGCTTGCAGGCGAGCAACGGCGGCCGGCTTGAAGAACTGCGGTCGTTTCTCGACTACGGTACCCCGGTCCCTCTCGGGCTGCAAGGAGATGGCCAAACGGGTACTCACCAGGTCGTGGCGATCGGGTATGACATGGGCCGATACAAGGGCGATCTGGGCGCCTTTGAAAGCGACCTCAAAATTTTCCTTTATGATCCCAACCATCCCAACCAGACCATGACTCTGGTCCCGGATCCCGTCAAGCACATCTATTACTACCCATCGGGCGGATCGGGAGAGACATGGCGAACCTATTTCGTCGATAAGAATTATCATGCGCAGCGGCCACCGGCGATTTCAAATCCCTCGTATCCGAAAGACGGCCTGGTTCATGAGCTTGTGCTTCAGTTCTCCACCGGTAGTGACGATCTGCGCGGCGGAAGCAGGATCGATCTAACCATCAATTCGTTTGATGGTACGCAGCAGCATTATCCCAATATCAATCTCGGTGCGCGCTGGCTGGATCATTACACCGAGAACGCGGCTATCGTGCTCCCTCATCCAGTACCGATTGCCCAGATTCGCTCACTCGTGCTCACAGGCGTCACGGGTTTTGCCTCCGGCAGCATGGGCGGAGATAACTGGGACATGGATCAGGTAGTGGTGCAGGCATACGCAGCTGGCGCGCGCCAGCAGCCACCGCTGAAAACCGCCGGACCGTTCCGATTCACCGGGGACCATAAGGAGCTCGAAATCAGCATGAACGCGGCGCCCTCTGCCGCACCCGGACAGGTCACGCAGCTCATACTGCGATTCCAGACCGGCTCGGACGACCTGCGTGGAGGTAATGACAACCTGAACATAGACGTTCATTTCGCCGACGGAACTACCCAGAGGGCTCTCAATGTCAACCGCAGCGCGGGCTGGCCTGACAACACGGCAAGCACCGCGGTAATTGTGCTCAACCGCGCAGTGCCGCCCGCTGCACTCAAGTCGCTAACCTTAACAACGACGTTCTCTGGCGGTCTTAATGGTGATAACTGGAACATGAACTCGGTGACTGTTACCGCCGTGGGTAACGGGTTGAACAAGCAAATTGGCTCATACGGTTTCAAGCGTTTTACGGGGGATCAGAAACAGTTGAGTGTTTCTTTGACCCCATAGGAGAAGAGAAATGACGATACGCATCCTGAATCTGGCCGCGCTGCTGCTCGTTGTGCCGGTCTGGCAGAGCGCCTTGCTGGCTCAACAAAGAGCACGCAGTGCGAGCAGCGCCGCAATGCCGGCTTCCAGGTCGCACATGCCTAAACTTTACGTCACGAAGGGAGGCTCTGCCCGTGAGTTGCCGCTCGAAAAGACTCAGTTGGCTACGACCAAGAACAAGCCATCGTCCATGAAGAGCCTGGCGGGCGACTCCGCAGTCACGCAAGCCATGCAGGCGGGGGTTAACACGGCCAGCTGGGATGCGGCCACTCATATGAATTCCGCGGTCGCTGGCTCCGCAGTCCAGCAGGCGGGTAGCATCTTTTCCGGCGCTATCGCGCACCGGACGCCAACCGTGACCTATGTATGGGGCGTTCCAGGTCCGGCTTCAACCAATGTCCTGCAAACGGTCTCGCCCAGCTTCCTCATGGACTTTTCCCGCGTGATAGGCGTCAAGGCCGATGACTACGCGCCCGTCATCGTGAAACTCACACCTGCACAGAACACGTGCCGAATCGCCGGCGCGACACAAGGTAAAGCCGATGTGCGGTCCAGTCCTGCGGCTGACTGGCAGGTTTATTCGCATTTCCTGGAAGAGCGCGTAGCCACAAAGGCGGAGAAACTGGCGCCAGGAAAGTACAAAGTATCGTCCGCCTCGGAACTGCAGCCCGGCGAGTATGCGGTCGTGTTGCGCCCAGTTGCAAAGGAAAAGAAATTCTCCGGTGGCGATGTGGCCCGTGCGCAGGGGGACGGGTTGATGTTTGATGCGGCCTGGACATTTCAGGTCTCGGACGAGGCCGAGTGACAGCTTACAGGTAAGTAGCTGATTCACCCGCTCGCTAAACAGTTGAACAAAGATATCTCTCAAAGGAGTAAAAAGGATGAGAACAGTTGTTGCCTGGACGCTTGCACTCGTATTTACTTCGGCTCTCATGGCCGGTGGGAAGGTGAAGCTGAATGTAAAGACCGGCCTGTGGCAGACCACGATCACCAATACCGTCACCGGCAGCATGGGTCTGCCGCCGGAGATAGCGGCCAAGTTGACTCCGGCCCAGCGCGCCCGATTTGAAGCCGCACAAAAGAAACAGGGCAGTGGTACTCCAAGAACGGAGACCCACAAGGATTGCCTGACTCCGGAAAAACTGGCGGAAGATCCCTTCACGGACAAGAGTCACCCCGAGGAAGCCAAGTGCGAGGAGACCCTAGTAAAGTCCACCTCCACCGACCTGGAGGTCCGCGAGCTCTGCTCGTACGGCAGTTCGAAAGGTGACATCCATCTTTCCTTTCATGCCGACAGCCCGGAACATGTCACCGGGTCTGGAACCACAATGACGAATATCGGCGGCCGCGAGATGAAGTCGACCATGAAAATGGAGTCCAGGTGGGTCTCCGCTTCGTGCCCAGCCGGCACAAGGTAAAAAGCAGCACCGTGTTTGGGCCGGTTTTGCGCGACAACAAATTCTCGGTTGGTGAGTGTCGCTGGCGCGCCATGCGACGGGGGCTGATGCCGATGCCCTCATAAACGTTAGATCTCCGAACCCACGGAACAGGAGAGATCAGCAGATGATAATTTGCACGAGCAAGAAAGCTGTACGAGTGCAGCAATTCATCGCGGCCACGCTCGGCCTCGGTGCGTTAGTCGGCTGCAATTCTGCATCCTCTAAGCCGGCGAAGACTGCGTCCGCGGCGCAACAGGTCGCTGCCGCAAAGAACAGCGCCGGCTCCGACATTGACCTCAACTGCGTTGTCCGCCACATCCAGAGTCCGCCGGAACCCTTTCATTACAGCTTCAATGACGTGTCTGACAACGCATGGCAGGAAGACGCGGAAGTCACACCGCAGAACATCGAGGGCAGCTTCACGAACAGCTTTTTGCATGCACGGCAACAGTTTCATGGTCCTCCGCAGCAAGTCTCGTCCAATCTCATGGCGATTGGACGAATGGCAAGCATATTTTCGACCGTACATAGCACCTCGGCAGTTGTGAACCAGGGTGCAGAAAAGAAAAACGGTTACGACACGGTGAAGTTTTCAATAGATACGGCAAGGGGAAACAGCACTGAGCAAGGACTTTTCAAGACGGTTCTTGGCCCCGGTGGATTCGAAAGAGGCAATGTGTGGGTAACTTCCGAGGGCTGCCCCGTCCAGATCACTCTCGACGAGGAAATTCACCGAAAAGATGGCAGCACGGCCGGGAAAGCCCACTACGAGGAAGCCATGACCAGAAAACAGTAAGTCTTTGTCCTGTCAGTTGCCTTTATTAAGGGCGCGGGTTGCGTGTTTTGATGAAGTTTTCCGTGATTTCCCGAAACTGGAAGGGCTAAACTCCTTGTTTTGGGCAGGGAGTTCGAGACTTTGTTGGTTGCAGGTTCGAACCCTGCCGGGCCCACCAAATGCGCGAAAAGCACCCCGCCAGTTCGATCTGCGCTTGCGTGCTTTGGCGCACTCGCCGCTCTCCATCTAGAATGGCTGGTCTTCATATCTCATGTCATGCACAAGGACCCAGGCCGCAAAGCTCTGATTGGATGCGTGATTTTTGATCTGGACGATACTCTGTATGACTGCTTTGGGCAGCGGGTACGTCCATCACATCGTCATGCTGCTGAAGCCATGGTGAAAGAAGGGCTGAAGGCAGATGTTGATGTGGTGTTCCGCGCGCGCATGCGAGCGTTTCGAGACGATCCCATGCTGCACCACATTGATGCTGTCGTATGCCGGCAGTTCCATGCTGAAGATTCGGAAGAAATTACGCTCGCTGCCCGTGATGCCTATTTCAATTGCCCGGTGGGCAAACTGAGACTTTTCCGCGGCACGCGGCCGCTACTTCGCTTCCTGCACTCGCGGGGAGTGAAGATCTTTGTTGTCAGCTTCGGCGAGCCTGAGATCCAGCGAGCCAAGGTGAAAGCCCTGCGCCTGGACCAGGAGCCAGCCATTGACAAGATTTTTTATGCCGACCGGGACAGGCTTCTTACTAAGGAAGCCGCATTCAAGAAGATCCAGCATGAGCTTGGCCTGAAAGCAAGTGAAATCCTGGTTGTCGGTGATCGCCCGATGCGCGAGATCCGGGCCGGCAATGAATTAGGCATGCACACCGTCCGCATCCGTCATGGTGAGTTCGCTGCGCAGGAGCCACGCGATCAGGAAGAAGAGCCGGACTACGAGGTAAAGAACATCTCGGAGGTAAAGACCCTGCCGTTTGAATGGATAGATTTCCAGAGGCGATTCTAGGAACGGCTTCTCATGCGCTCTTTTTCTTTGATTTCGTCCTTTTGCCTGTGACACTGAGGTTTTTCTTCGCTCTGGATGTCGGCAGTGGCTGCTGTGCGTCCATATACTTTCTCAGCAGGGCGTTAATCATGGTCTGGTAACCCTTGCCTTGTTTCTTGAAGAACAAGAGAACATCAGGATCGAGCCGCAACGATATTAATTGTTTGTTGCCGGGCCAGCGCACCGCCCTCGCGAAGAAGTCCGAACCGAGCCTCGGATTTTCCGAGTAATCGATATCAGTTTCCTTCAGAGCGTCAAATGCGGTCCAATTCGTCCCCGATTGCTTCTTCATACAACTGTCGCTCCTCCTGATTTGCTTTTCGCAACGAGATAAAGCGGATTACATCCGGCTTCGGCTCAGTAAATACCGCCACAACAACCCTGCCCCGAACGCAGCCGATTCCACGCCATCTCTCCTCCGCAAAATCATTGTCAAGATCTGCTGCGACAAGGAATGGCCATTGCCCCGAAAAGAGTTCTTCGCCGTCAGAAAAGTCAATACCGTGTTTCTTTATGTTGAGGGCGTTCTTCTTCCCGTCCCATTGAAATTGCATTCTAACGCTCTGCCGTTATAAATACAAATGTATATACAATCAGGAGAGTATTTTCTATCCTTATTTTTCGCTACGTGTTACTCCGGTGCCTTCGAGAAGGACGCGTCAGCGCACTACGTACTTCGCCGTCGCCGGATTGTCCTCGCGATCGTAAACTCGCACCACCACCACATGCTCGCCTGTGATTCCCGGTGGCGCTGGAGCTGATTTCTTGCCTTTTTTCTGCTGCGCCGGTGCGTCTTGTTGCGCGGAGTGAGCGGTGGAACTCAGCAGCACGGTGAAATCATAATTCTCTGTCTTTGAGTCGGAGAGCTGTCCAACCGGCTCAAGGTATTGCCAGTCTCCTGCATCAATGGAAAACTCGGCGTGGCTGATGGGAGAAAAATCATCAGTGGCGTGGAAGGTTACATGCAGTTCCTGGCCTTCAGCTCGCGCGGCCAGGTTCTCAATCCTCGGAGGTGTGTTGTCGACTTCAAAGCGTGTGCTTTCTTTGTCGTCGCTCAGGGCCTCTTCGGGATTATGTGAAGGAGCGTCACTGGCAACCACGCGAATGCTGTATCCGCCGTCGGGAAGGAGTCCTGAATCGAAGGAATAGAATTTGTCAGTCAATCCGGATTTGAGCAGCTTCCAGTCGCGTTCATTGTCGCCGCGATAGTAAACGGAGAAAACGAGATCGTCATCATTATCGTCATGTGCTGACCAGCGCGCGGCAACATAGCCGCGGTCACGAGTAGCCGGCGGCACCACGTCAATGTGCTGCAGCGCTGGGGGCGCCCCTCCGAGAGACACGTTCACATTGTCCGGGCCGGGATTGTGTGGCTGCTGCTGGAAGCGCGCGCCCTGCTGGACCACGACTTCATCCACCACAGGCGCGACATTCTGAGACAGATAGTTGATTCCGACATTATCGATCTGAGTTGGAGGGTTTGCAGGCCGGAGCACAGCCCGCCACTGCACAAAACGGGCAGCAGGAACGTCTACGCGCGCGTCTTTGCTCAGGTCAATGCGACTCCAGGAACTCCAGTTGCGGTCAGGATTATCGACGTTTCCGCTGCGGGCATACAGCTCAAAATTGCCACGGCCGCGCACCTCAGCCTTTCCCCAGCGGGAGAAAATTTTGGCATCAAGCACGTCGCTTTCAAAAGTACCTTCGGCTTCCGGGGTGTTGCTCATGAGAAAGATCTTCCCCAGATTGCTGCTGGAGCAATAGATGCCGCCGCCGGGCGCTTTGCTGAACCCAGTGACCTGGTTGGCGCTGGCTTTGATCAGGTCAGTGTACGTGCCGTTCTTTTCGATAGCGTAGATTCGGCCCTTGTTACCAGTTCCGGCTATCAAGCGGCCTGTAGCGTCAAAATTGAGCGCGTACACAATGTCATCGTGAGATGACCAGATCTTGCGTGGAGAGCCGTCTGCGGCAATCAGGTACACGTCAGAGCCGCCCAGGTTCACATTACCCACCAGAGGCGCCGTAATGGGCTGCGCTCCCGGTTGTACAGTGATGGGCGTGGATGGCGCGGCAGTCGTCAGAGCGCGTTTTTCGCCCGTGGCTGCCGCGTAAATGTTGCCGGAACCATCTACGGCAAGCGCAGTGATTTCTTTTCTGGGAGCGCTATAAAGAACGAAACCCTCACCCGAAGGAGAAATGCGATAAACCAGCGCCCCTCCATCCGAACCGGCGATCAGATTCCCTCTCGGATCAAATGCCAGCACGCGTATGTGGGCTTCATCTGACTTGAAGAAGACTGCTCCTTGTCCGTTCTTCTCTACGCGATAAATCTCGCCATTGTCACCGGTAGCCACGTACAGGCGGCCGTCGTTATCAAACGCGAGGTCCCAGATGTACTTGGTTTTGGGATCGAAGAACATGCTGGCGGAGTATTCAGGCGCGCCTGCCTTCGATTGAACGGTGGGAGCAATCCTGTAGACCTTGCCATCGGGCGAGGTTGCGGCGTAAATCGCGCCATCTCTACCCAATGCAAGCGCCTGGACCTGCAACTCTTTGGGTTCAAAGATGACCGTTGATTTTCCGTCTGGAGTAATGCGATAAACCCGGGCTGGCGCACCGGTAGCAGCGTACACAGTGCCGTCACGATCTGAGGTGATCTGCCAGATGAAAGTCGAGGGAGTGGTGGATAACACTTTGAAAGCAGGCGCCAGTTCCAATTCACCGGTGCTGCGAATTGCCACACCGCGCGCGGTACCACGTTCGAATCCCTCGTAGCCGGTCTCGTTCCATAAACGCGTGCCCTCAGCAACCACTACGGCTGAAAGAACACAAACCAAAAGAGCAGAAAAAAATATTTTCATTTTATTTATTAAGACTAACAGCAGGTTGCCTCAGAGCAGAAATTCAGAAGTGAGAGGCAGGCATGCAGAAAACACAGCCCCACAGAATCGCTGTTTCAAGCGCAGCCGGCAAGAGCGGCTGCGCCCACAACCAAGAGTCAACTACTTAATGGTCAGGCTGATCACCTGTGAGCCCGTTACTACGTAGCCGACGGGCGTGGATGATTCATGCACTGCAGATTCATTGAACACCACCATTTGCTGGGTGGAGCGCATCCCGTCCATCACATTCATCACAGAGAGCGGCACGCCCGGCATGACCTTATCTTCTACTGTTGCCTGCGGGTTCGGTTCCAGCAGCGAAACATAGAGATGATCATTCAGGTGTTCTTTGTTCAGCAACTCAATGGTCGATCCCAGATCAAGTCCGCGAACAGGACTCATCTTGCGTGCGCGATCCAGGGTCTCAGCGTCGCTGACCAGAATCCGCAATGTTCCGTTAGGAACTGAGGTGGGCACGCGAACAGGGATACGGCGGACAATGCGGTCGCCACGATAAGGACGCAGCACAGCTTCCACCGTGATCTCGTCACCTGGGCGCGCCTCGGTTACATCCGTACGCGCATTCTCTAGGACCGCGGAGTGACGGTCCTTTTCCAACTCAAATTCAAGATTTACGCCACCGACGGTCGGTGCCTGGAAAGGATTGTCATAGATGCGGCCAAAGTGTTCTCCCAGCGCCATGGCCACGGCAAAGGCTGTCGGCTGGCTGTCAGTGGGAGAAAACATGTTGTTCATGCGCACGTCAGGGAATCCGTTCACATGGATCCGGCCGTTCATCCTGTAGGTGGTCTCTTCGCCATACTGGTTCATGCCCATGAGAGCGTTATAAACCGTGGTCATCATCATGACCGGCGTCAGTTTGGCGTTGTTGAGGACTTCGTAATGAAACTCCCTGGGGCCGCTGGGACCGTGAATGCTGAGTGTCACCGGAATCATCTGCGGCTGGCGCTCGAAGACTCCCATGATGCCGGTTTTGCGGTCCTGGACAAATGCTCCTACCGGCTCCGTGGTGTTAATGATTTTAAAAGCGTTCAGCGGGGAGGCCAGCGTTGCGATCACGTTTGCTTTCGTCATGGGCATATCCACCATGCCGTATTGCGTGAGCGGGTGCCCGCAGGCCAGAAGATGTTCTGCATCCATGTAAGTCACGGTGCAAGTGGCGGCCACGTCCATATCACCGCGAACCAGAATGGCGCTGACGGCCGATCCCGGAACCAGGGGCTCCGGCTGTTTGGCATTGCTGGCTGATCCCACACCCATGACCGGAGTAATTCCGGCGGAGGCAAATTGCGGCGCAAATTCCTTCAAAGATGATTCGGTAAAGCCGTTAAACACGAAGGGAGAATCAATGGGCTGCAGATACTGCGTTACTCCTTGAACCTGACTCGCATCCGCCGAGCCGGGAGCGCTGGTCTTTTCCGGCGCAACCGGTTTTGCTGCAACAGCCGTGCTTTGCGCGTTGATGCTGGAATCAAATTCGTTGATTTCGAGCATCTGCTGAATCGGCGTCACGCCGGCAATCGGCTCTTTGGAGAATTGGCCAATGCGGTAAGCGATGGCGCCGAGCAACTTGCCGTCAATGTAAACAGGACTGCCGCTCATTCCGGCGACCACGCCGGTATATTCGGCTTTTTCTCCCGTAAGCCGCACCAAAACCACGTCACTCTTGGGACCGTTCATATTCTTGAGAACGCCCAAAACCTCCACTCCCATGGGTTCCGGCTGGGTGCCTTCAAAGACCGTGTAGGCAACGCCCTTCATTCCAGGATGAACCTGCTCCACAGTAATGAACTGGGTCTGGGCTGTGGTTTTGTTTGGAGTTGAGTTCTGGTTGGGCTGACTTTGGGCGGAGGCCAGGCCCAAAAAAGAGAAGATCGAGACGAAGATGACTACTTTTTTCATACGGCTGAACCTAAATTGCAAAGTGCCGTGCGCGAACCGCTCGTTTGGCGCATAAACTTGCATTTAAAAGCTGAGTTCGT
>DASUBD010000219.1:0-8656 GCA_035763445.1 Candidatus Angelobacter sp. | reverse complement strand
TACGTGGGCTGCTGCTTTGGGATCAGAGGAGCTCTCCTCCATTACCCTTTCCAGTATTTCCAGCGTGGGACAATCCTTTGTGGCAGCCACTGCTTCCTGCCAGATGTTCGCGTTGTTGGTGTTGCCGGCCATTTCTACTTTCCTCCGTCGAGTCCATTCGGTGCCTAAACCGCTGCTTTCCACCGTTTTACAGCCCGGTCCAGCTTTCTCCTGGCGCTTACCAGGTAAGCCTTGGCTCCGCTGGCATTGCTCAGGTTCAGCATCCGGGTAATTACATCAAGCGGCATTTCTTCAGCAAAATGGAGAGTGAAAACCTGCTTCTCCGTTTCATCCAGCTCAGAATTGACGAATTGGCGGGCGATCTTCATGAGCTGGTTTCTCTCTACTGTTTGATGTGGATTGTCGGAGGCCAGATCTGGTAGCGAATCGATGACTGTTTCCTCTGATTCCATATCGGGAGTGCTGGATCGTGCTCTCACTGCGTTTAGACAGTGATTCCGGGCTATGGAGAACAGCCAGGTGGAAAATTTTGATTGTCCCTTGAAGTAGCCCAAATTCTTATAGGCTTTGGCGCAGATTTCCTGGGCCAGGTCGGCCGCCGACTCGCGATCCGGAGCAAAGCTCAGGCACCAGCGCGCCACTTTGGCATGGTGGCGCCTGAACAGTTCGTTTACGTACTGTTCCGCCAGCTGTCTATCGGCCTCCTCGCGGTAGCGCGAGATAAGTGCCTCATCTGGAAGCTCATCCCAGGACATTTCCGGGATTATAGCAACCGTGGGGCGGGTCAAGAGCGCTGGCGAACCGGCATTGCTACGTGCCGGTAACAATGCCGGTCCGCCAGGGTGGTGACAGCCCACAGCAGCACCACGTTCCGCCGTCGAGCTATCCGGACACGGATAATGCCCTGCCCGAAGTGAAAACATGGTTTCTGCCGGGGTAGTCTGCGCAGCCACTTCGTTGATTTCCTCCGTCAAACGGTTGAGACACACCTCGTCTCTTATCGGAACAAGATTTTTCACGGAATTTTTGTTCTGAAAGCGCCGTCGTACTTGTCTTAATTTGTGGTGGTCAGATTCGGATCGCGCGGCCATTTGGCTTCGCGGCGTGTTTAGCGCGTCACCACCATGCGGGCGATCTTCTGGTATTCCTCAGGAGAGACCACGCCGCGAGTCTTCAGCTCTTCGCGTGTGTGATATGGACGTCCGGCAATGATGCTCTGCGCGCCTTCAGCGTCAATGCCGGGGAGGGCCGTGAGCTGGTCCTTGCTGGCGGTATTCACGTTAACTTTGGAACCTGAATTCCAGCCTTGCTTTGCGCCTTCAGCAATGGCCTTGACCTGGCGACCGGCTTCTTCCGCTCCCTTTTTCAGCTCTTTGCCCGCCTGCTTGATCTCCGGTTTCAATTTCGCTGTGGCATCAGCAGCTTCCTGTCGCGTCTTCGCCGGGTCTTGCGAGCAGCCGGCGAGCAGCGCCGCCAGCACAAGCAGCACAGATATTTTCCACTTCTTCATTTCTCGTCACCTCGCGCGCTCATGCTCTTACACGTAACCAAGCAGAAGCAGGATCAACAGAATGATCAGGATCAGGCCCAGTCCTCCGCTGGGGTAATATCCCCAGCGACGACTATGCGGCCACGCGGGCAGCGCTCCAATCAACATCAGAAACAAAATCACAATCAGGATGGTCAACATGGTTCGTCACCTTTTGCTGATTGGAAGACGAACAATGCGCGGCGAGTTGCTGCACAAAAATCCGAGCCGCGGACAACCCACGGCTCGGCGTTACTTTCGCAGAACCTTACGACAGAACAGAGTAGCCAACGCGTTTACTTTCCAAACACCATTAATCCGCCCAGGCTTCCCTGATAGACCAGCGCCAGCGTCACAATCGCAACCACCGCCATGTAGCTGACGCCGGGAACTGCATTCTTTTTCTGGATGCGCCAGCGCCAGATGGCCAGCAGAATAAAGATCACGGCCAGTGAACTTCCAAGCATCGCGTGTACCGTGATCACCGCATGTGGCAATGCCGGACCTACCTGGCTCCTCCACCACCATCCCGCTGCTCCGGTAAGAGGAGTGATGATGGCCTCATAAACCATCATCCATGCAGCCGCGTTGTGCAGCGATGCCCGCTTCCACCACAAGCCCAGCAGATCACTCAAAAATGCCAGCGGCAGCAAAGCAGCCGTGAAGTTGACCAGGATGGGATGAAACTCCTGCGGCGAGTGCGGCGGATTAAACGCCGGCGAAAGACCTTTGTTGGCGCGGCCTGGCTGCGCATTGCCGCCAGCTATAAGCTGCGCTTTCATGTTCGGGTGCGGAGTGCAGTGATAGGCAATGGTTCCGGGCTGCGTGATCTTCAGCGTCCAGGTTTTGCCGCCTGGGATCAGGCCGGAATTGAAGCTGCCATCGTCAGCTGTAACCGTGTGGTCATAAATATCGTCGTTGCGAAATGTAACCGTGTCGCCCGGTTTCACATTGAGTTGTGCCGGCTGATACTGAAAGTTCTTCATGATGACTTGCGCCGCCGGTTGCGACTGCGTCGACGCGCCAGAAGCCGACTGCGCCAGTGATTGCAAATCCATCGCCATCGCATTCACGGCAGATGCGGCAGCATGTGGGCGTGCGGCAGAGGTCAACGGTCCGCACAGGAGTAGCATCACCACAAGCCCCTGCCGCACACGCCACAGCTTTTTGCCCCAGCGCAGCACGTGCGCCCGGGAACCCATAAAATTTCCCCGGCATGCCTGCGGCGTGCCGGGGTTCAGAGCGAGAGGATATTTCATCTCAATCTTTCTGTTTTAGCTGCCCAATGAGGACTGGATCTGCTTGGCGTGATCAAGATGTCCCTGCAGCAGCGGAGCCGCGCCCTCAAGCGCCGACTTGAGCTCAGCGTTCTTGGCATTCGGGATCAGGACTTTGCTGGCGGCGTCAATCACCTGCTGGTGATAATCCACTTCATGGTCAATGTATTCCTTGTCAAAGGCTTTTCCGCTCAGCTTGGCCAGCTTTTTGTTTTCGGCGGCCGCAGCCGTGTGCAGAGACTTGCTGGTGTCGCTCGGAGCAGGCTTCACGCCCAGTTTCTTTCCCAGGTCGTTGACCGAATTCTGCAGTTTGGTGTGATCATCAATCATCTGCTGGGCAAACTGCTTGACCTGATCATTCTTGGTCTTCTTCAACGCCAGCTTTGCCGTGGCGATATCAATTTGGTCCGCCGCTGTGACTACCCCCACAATCTGCGGATCTGTAATGGTTGCTCCACCGCCCTGCGCGAAAGCAGCGGTGCCCAACAGCGACGTTGCCCCTACCGCAACCGCTGCAATTAGCTTCTTCATATTCATGAACTCAATTCTCCTTTCTGAAAATGACACACAACTAGTACGTAAATACATTTCTTCTGGATTCGCCCCATTGCTGCAAAGTTTGCCCGGGTGGCCGGTGTTGGGGACGAATATTAAGGGGGATGCCGGCCGGGCCCGGGCTGTTTAATTCAATGAAACCATCGTTTGTCAAAACATAAAGAGTCAGAGAGTGGCTCCGAGGTTACAGAGAGGCCGCCTTACCTTTGCCCGTGGAACGCATAACCGCCACAAATCTCACGCCTCCACCAGGACGACGTTGTGTCCTTCCGGATCGTGCAGCACCGCCCATGTCGGGCCACGCTGGATGATCCGCCCTTCGCCCATCCTGCCGACCGCCGCATTCAGATCCGGCACAGCAAAAAACAAGACCGCTTTGTCCTGCGACGAATAGCTCTCAGACCCTTTCCGTTCCAGGCAGATAAAACCTGCGCCCGAGTCAAATTTGGCATGGTGTCCGAGCTCTTCCTCAGCCATTTTCAAACCGAGCACGCTGCTGTAAAAATCACGGGCTGCCGTAAGGTCGTTGAAATAAAGTTCCGCGCCAATGAACCTCGCGCCAATGTCCGCCATGTTTCCGTTCCTTTCTCAAGCTGCCAGAGCTGTGGGTTTGACTCACTCCCTCTCTTCCGTTTACTTTTTTAAGTTTGCCCCCACATCATCTATCCAACCAAGGAGAGAGCGCATTGACCAAGAAGCAGGAAGGCACAGGCATTGACCGCAAGCTGCATGACCCGGTAAGTGACAAACTTTCTCCCGTCTTCCCGCTTGATCTGGGCAAGGTCAAATCCATTGACGACCTCATGCGCGCCATGGCTGATACCGCCTTCACCGGCCGCCAGCTCGGCGAAGCCGTAGACGTGCTTGAAGCCATGGCCCGCGACCGCGACTGCTTCGTCGTCATGACCCTTGCCGGCGCCATGACCGTGGCCAAGCAGGGCCTCATCATCTGCGATCTCATTGATCGCGGCTTGGTCAACGCTCTCGTTTCCACCGGCGCTCTCATGGCCCACGGACTGGTTGAAGCTACCGGCCAGAATCACTATCGCTATGACCCGCGCATGAACGACAAGGAACTCTATGAGGCGGGCTACAACCGCGTCTATGACACGCTGGAGCCGGAAACCAACCTTGATCATGTTGAGCTCGTCATGGAAGAGGTCCTCAGCAGGTGGGATCCGCAGCAGACCATGTGCTCATGGAAGCTGAACCACGCCATCGGCGAGCACCTCAAGCGCCACGCCAAGGGCCGCGGCATTCTCAAGTCGGCCTTTGAGAAAAATGTTCCCGTCTTCGTCCCCGCATTCACTGATTCTGAGCTTGGTCTTGACGTGGCGCTCACCAACCGCATGCGCGCCCGCAAAGGCCAGGCCCAGCTCCGCTATGATCCATTCCTTGATCTCAACTACTTCGCGGAAACGCTTCTTGCGCAGAAGAAAATCGGCATCTTCACCATCGGAGGCGGCGTGCCTCGCAACTGGGCGCAGCAGTTCGGCCCTTACTGTGAGCTGCGTGTCCGCCGCGCCGGAGAAGACGTCCCGCTCAAGCGCTACCATTATGGCGTGCGCGTCTGCCCTGAGCCGGTCTACTGGGGAGGCCTCTCCGGCTCTCCTTATTCTGAGGCCATCTCCTGGGGCAAATTCGTCCCGCCCGACGAAGGCGGCCGCTTCGGTGAAGTCTTCGTCGACGCCACTGTCGGCCTGCCCATCATGTGCGCGGCATTATTTGAGCGCCTGGGCAAGGGGTATAAGAAGCCGGCACATAAGACTAAGTAGGCTTCTTTCCGAAGTTCGGCGCGGTTTGCCCGAAGTGTCCGCTGTTTCTGAAATCCCGAACCCGCGCTTTTTGCGGGTGAGGGATCCCTATCGCCACCATTTGCCTGAGGTCATCCGGGAGCCCTCCATTCCCATTGAATCCTGAGCGCAGTTGCACACGTCGGCAACCGATTCAGTCTGTGCTTAGAACGTTCTGAAGAATACTGTCTCGGGAATGGCTCGCCAGGCACGGCTGTGAATGGGCCCCAGTCCCGAAAGGACGGGACAACCTGTAGCCGGGGACGGAAGTCCCCGGTGGGTGGAGAAGAGATCCCGAGTCCCAAAGGGACGGCACACCTACTCGTGATACTCGAACCCGTGCTTCTTCAACAAAATTCTAAATTCCTCTTCCGAACCAATCTTCCTGTGGTGTTTTTTCTGATTCGCAATGTATTGCGTGACCCTAGCCACCTGCGACCGGCTGACGCTGCAGGCAAAATAGCCCTCCTGCCACTCGAACCGCGGCCCGGGGTCCCCGGACGACCCGATTTTGGTCGGCTGGGGTGGAGGCCGGGATGCTCGTTCATCCATCCTGATAAATTTGTCTTGATCAGCTGCACCGCCTTGCTGATTCCCAACTTCGCACCCAGATTGATCAACAAATGCACATGGTCATCAACCCCGCCGATTTTCACCGCGTGCATGCCGTGATTCTCCGCAATGCCAGCCATGTACGCCCACAATTTTGGCTGCCTTTGTTCTTGAATAGACCGCACGCGGCCTTTTGTGCTGAAAACCACATGGATGTGAATGCTGAGATAGGAGCTTCCCATTCGTGTGCCGTCCCTCCGGGACTTGCGATTGTTTCTCGCTACCGGGGACTTCCGTCCCCGGCTAAAGATTGTATCGTCGCTTCGCGACTGCACAATGCTCGTCCCGGGCTTGCTGTCGGCATCCCGATATACGAAGTCAGAAACCGTCGCGCCTGTCTCGTCTTCCGCATCCGCTCTTTCTCTTTCTGACCGGCAGATTGGATCTGTAACTGAGAACGTCTGCAGGAATTTCTACTCTCGGAGTGGCTCGCCAACCACGGTGTGAATGGCTCCAGTCCGGAAGGACGGGACAACCTGTAGCCGGGGGCGGCAGCCCCAGCTAAATAGGACCAAACGATCCGAGCCCGGGAGGGACGGCACACCGCTCCGGAGTTTGTTCACATACAGATCCGCAGCGGACGCTTTCTGTTGTGGAGTTTTGCGACGAAAGCGCCTTCGAGGTGTTTGCTGTTCAACTTGATTTCATACTTGCCCGAGATGTGTGTGGGCGGAGTGTTCTGATTGCCCTGCGCGTCTTGCCCGTCTATCCATACTCTGCCGCTGGCGATGCTCTTGCACTTGCCGTCGGGGACGCATCCATCAGGGAAGACATAGATCTTGGACCATTGCCCCTGTCCTATATAACTGCCAGTTGGGCCGGGCGGAAAACCCACTACAGAAAACAAAACAAGTTTTCCCGGCGCAGGTACACCATCAATTCTGGCCAGGAAGATTCCAACGCCGTCGCAATACACCTCAAAGTGTCCAGTGGCCACAGATTGCGGTGAAACCAAAGGTGAGATGAACAGCATGAGAACAGAGAGGAGGAGATACGTCCGTGAGCGTTTCCGGGGATTCACGTTGATATAGGTGGTTCCCATTTTGTGTGTCGTCCCTCCGGGACTCGGTTGTCAGGATTGATTTACCGGGGACTTCCGCCACCCCAATGCACGAAAATCGCGCGCATTGGGGACCCCGGTTCATCCCCGACAGATTGTATCGTCGCTTCGCGACTGCAACTCTCTTCTGGGGACTTTATCTCTCGTCGGGTCTAAATCGTTAGCGATCCCCGCGCGTGAAACCTTCCTTGTTCCTTCGCGGTGAATGGTCTTCGCTGATGTCTACGAAAGTGCCTCAAGCAGCCTTTCGATATCGCCCATATCGTTGAACACTGATGGAGAGACGCGCAGGAAATCCTCTGCCACTCTCACATTGACGTTCGCCTTTTTGAGCCGTTCGACTACATTCGCCCGGTCTCTCATGCTGAAGCTGATCAGGGCGGAAGTTGATTCGGGCGGTGTAAGCAGCGAAAATCCGAGCCGCGGCATTTCCTCGCGCAGCTTTTTCAGGAGTGGCTGGCGATGCGCCTGAATCTTTTCTACGCCTATGCTGCGAATGTAGGGCAGAGTTGCCGCCAGTATGTGCTGTGCTCCTGACCCCATCGTGCCCACTTCGAAATGTCCGGTTGCATCGTTGCTGAGCTTCCAGCTATAGGGAGCCGATCCCGTCGCATCGCCGGGTAGAAAGTGCGACTGCATTTCCGCGGCCTGATAGTATCCGAATTGCGTCTGTCCCAGAACGCGATCCAGCAGTTCCTCTTTGACATACAGAAAGCCAAGGCCAAAATCTCCCATGAGCCACTTGAAGGTAGAGCACGCAGCAAAATCCACTCCGCTGGCGCGCACATCAATGGGAGTGTTGCCGGCCGCCTGCACGATATCGGCATAAACATACGCGCCGCGCGAGTGGGCCAGATCGCACACGGCTTTGAGATCATGCTGAAATCCATTCGTCATGGCAACCAGCGAGATCTCCACGAGCTTTGTCTTCCGGTCAATCACGCGTTCCAGGTCCTTGAGATCAATCCGGAAATCGCGCGGCATCACAATACGAAGATCGAGCCCGGAACGGCGTTTGAGCTCGCCCAGATGGAGCAGAGCGCCATCGAAATGCAATGCGTCCGTCACCACATTGCAATCGGCGCCCACAAGCTTCAGCCCGTTCACCACCAGGTTCTCGCCTGTGCTGGTGTTGGGGACATAGCTGATCTCCGATGGCTTCGCATTGATCACGGCGGCGAATTCCGCTTTGACATGTTCCCGGTCATAGTGCGTGTCGAGAACCGGCCCCGTGCGCGATTCCGCGTACCGGCGCAGCGCTTCTCTACCCACGATCGGCATAGGGTGCACGTAGGCGCAGTTGATATATGTCTCGCCTTCAGGGAGGGCAAAGTCGGCTTTGCGCGGCAGCGAGAGGTCTGCGGGCGAAGACGGCAGCGGAGGCGCGGTCTGCGCACGTGGAATTCCATGGAGAGCAGTGGCGCTGCCGAGCGCCGCCATGCCGGAAACGAATTCGCGTCGATTCATAACACGAACATTGTCTTCGTATGGCGCGCCGAGTCAAGTGCTCATACTTGTTTGTATCCTCTGCGCCCTTCGCGTCCTCTGCGGTGAGAACCCTTCTCTTCCGTTGTGCCCTTCGCGCCCTTTGCGGTAAATGCCGTGCCGTTGATTTTCCGATCACGCGCGAGGACGACCGAAAAACAAAACGTAGCCGTCAGCGTCCTTGAGTTCGAATCCACGCAAGCCATCGCCGGTATCCTGGAGTGGTACAAAAAACTCGACATTGCGCGCCGAGAACTCTGCGGCTAAGGCATCCGGATCGGGGACATGGAGGTAGGCGTCCCAGCGGGCGATGCCTTTCTTGATGTCTCGTGTGTAGTTCGGCACT
>DASUBD010000218.1:0-8248 GCA_035763445.1 Candidatus Angelobacter sp. | reverse complement strand
CCGGTTCCAGGAAATTTTGCCGCTCGAAGCGGCGCAATGTAAACTGAGTCGCCATGAAAACCTTAGGAATCGTCGCAGCTCTGTTGCTCAGCCTGCTCCCAGCTTCTGCGCAGGACTGGGCGAGGCAAAAACTGGAAAAATCCCCCCGCCACCAGGAGTGGGTGCAGATCAAGCATGACAACCGCACCGTAAGCGCCTTTGTGGTTTATCCCGAAGCAAAGCAAAAAGCATCAGTTGTGCTTGTGATCCACGAAATCTTCGGTATGACGGATTGGGTGCGCAGCGTAGCCGACCAGTTGGCGGCTAATGGCTATATTGCCGTTGCGCCAGACCTGCTTTCCGGTATGGGACCAAAGGGTGGCGGTTCTTCTGACTTTGCTGATACGCAGGCGGCCATGAAGGCCATATCAGGGCTCAATCCTGATCAGATCACGGCTGACCTGAACGCCGTGGCCGATTACGCAAAAAAAATCCCTGCCGCAAACGGTAAGCTGGCGGTAGCCGGGTTTTGCTGGGGCGGGACACAGACCTTCCGTTTCGCCACAAACCGCAAGGATCTTGCCGCAGCTTTTGTCTTTTATGGCGCTGCACCAGAGAATTTTGCAGCGATCACCGCGCCTGTGTACGGCTTCTATGCCGGCAATGATGCTCGAATTGGCGCTACCCTCCCGGCTACGGTAGACGCCATGAAGAAAGCGGGGAAAGCGTATGAGCCCGTGACTTACGATGGCGCTGGGCACGGATTTATGCGTGCTGGAGAGGATCCCAGTAACAGCAATCCTGCCAACAAAAAGGCACGTGATGAAGTCTGGGACCGGTGGCTGAAGCTTTTGAAATCGATCTAACTGCAATCGTTACAGGCAGAATCGCCGGCTTTGAGAAGCCGGCCTTTTTGCGTCAAGGTGACATTTTGACTTGAAAAACGTCTATTGAACCTGGCTGTGTCCTTTTGCGTATCTCCTATCACAACTTAGGAAATGAGGAGGTTGATCATGGTCCAGGCAGGCAGATCACGACTCTTGTTGCCGGTATACGGTCTTTTCCTCACAGTGATGTTGCTGCTCGCCCAAACAGCATCAGCGCAGGAACAGCAGCCAGAACACTTTCAGAGGACATTCACTGTATCTCCTGGCGCAGCATTGAACGTTCAGAATTACAAAGGAACCATCCACGTTTCCGCCGCTGACGGCAATCAGGTGGTGGTCGATGTCCAAAAGCGGTTCGAAGGTGACGATTCCGACCGCAAATGGTGGATGGAAAATCTAAAAGTGAATTTCTCCAACGATCCGGGTAATGTGAAAGTAAAGGTTGAATATCCCACCCAAAATTGCACTTTCTGCTTCCAATTTCACGAGTACGTAGCAGCGGTTGAACTGGAAATCAGAGTTCCCCGGCAGATGAACGTCATGTTGGATGGCTACAAGCCAGATATTAAGGTTTCCGGGTTGCAGGGTGACATCGCGATCAAAAGTTACAAAGCTTCCATGCTGATTGAGGGCACTACGGGCGCGATTCGAATTGACACCTATAAAGACACCATCAAATTGCAGGATGTAAAAATTCGCGGATCGCTTGCAATCAAATCCTACAAAGCTGATGCCGAGGTAAACGCACGGGATCTGGGCCAGAGCGCCGATCTGGAGAATGAAAAAGGCAGCATTACGATACGCGTTCCTGGAGACGCCGGTCTGGATGTGGATTATTCGGGAGGACGGCGCTCCACCTTCCACAGTGATTTTAATCTGGCCATGGCCACGGGTTCGAGCAGTGATGTGCATGGAACCATCAACGGTGGAGGAACCAGGCTCAGACTTCGCACAGTAAAAGGAAGCGTGTCACTCGAGAAGCTTGGCGGACAACTATAAGCTAAACTGCGTCGCCATGCCTTGGGCTTGAGGTTTTCTGATCGAATAAAACGACGTCCCCGCGAACCACCTGAAACAAGGAGAATACTGATTCATGCGTTTACGTGCGTTTCTGCTCGCCGTTTCTCTCTGTTCCCTCTCACTTTTTGCCCAGACAGGGCCGCAACACGGAATACAAGTCGGGGACCTGGACCGCAAGGCCGATCCTTGCACTGATTTTGCCCAGTACGCCAACGGCACGTGGCACGCACAGAACCCCATCCCTTCTTCTATGGACCGCTGGAGCCGGCGCTGGCAGGCAGGCGAGCAAGCCAAGGAGCAGCTCAAAGACATTCTGGACGATGTTTCCAAAAAGACCGATTGGCCCAAAGGCAGCGTGGAGCAGTTGATTGGCGACTATTACGGCTCCTGCATGGATGAAACGCGCATCAACAAGGCCGGTCTCAGGCCTGCAGAACCCCTGCTCAAGCAGATTGATGCCATCAAGAACCAGGCTGATCTGCAACGAATGATCAGGCAGCTCAATGAAGTCGGCGCCTTTGTGCCCTTCGCGCTCTTCTCCCAGCCTGATAACCACGACCCTGGCCAGACCATTGCAAACCTCTTTGCCAGCGGGCTTGGGCTGCCGGACCGAGATTATTACCTCAAAACCGAGCCACGGTTTCAGGACGCCCGGGCGAAATATCTTGTTCACGTGGCGAACATGTTCAAGCTGGCGGGTTACGATGATGCCAAGGCGAAGGCAGCGGCCAGTACGGTTTTTGAGTTCGAAAAGAAACTGGCCGAGAATTCGCTGGACAATGTAGCTTTACGCGATCCTAAAAATACGGATCATAAGATCGCTTATGCGGACCTCAAGAAGCTCACCCCGGCATTCGATTGGGATAGCTATTTTAACGCGGAGAAAATTTCCCGCGCCGATCTCAACGTTGCTGAGCCCAAGTTCATGCAGGAAGTGGACCGCCAACTACGGCAGACTTCCCTGGCGGATTGGAAGACATATCTCAAGTGGCAGCTTCTGCACAATGCGGCAAACGCCCTTTCTGATCCCTTCGTTAATGAACACTTCGCTTTTTATGGCAAGTATCTGGCCGGGCAGCAGGAGATCAAACCGCGATGGAAGCGTTGTGCAGAGTCCACTGACCAATTGCTGGGTGAGGCATTGGGAAAGAAGTATGTCGAAAAATACTTCCCTCCTGAGGCCAAAGCCCGCGCCCAGGAAATGGTAAAAAATATCCTCGCCGCCATGCATGACACAATCGAGGGTCTGGACTGGATGAGCCCTGAGACCAGGAAGAAAGCATTGGAAAAGCTTTCCACCTTCAATCCGAAAATCGGTTACCCGGATAAGTGGAAGGATTACAGTAGCATAAGAATCAGTCGCGACTCGTACTGGAACAATAACGTCGCCGCTTCGCGCTGGAATGTGATTAATGACAACTGGGCACTCATCGGCAAGCCGACCGACCGCGGCCGCTGGGGCATGACGCCGCCCACATCTGACGCTTATTACAATCCGCTGATGAATGAAATTGTCTTCCCTGCCGGTATTCTCCAGCCTCCGGCTTTCGATATGAAAGCCGTAGATGCGGTTAACTACGGCTCTATCGGCGTTGTCATTGGCCATGAGATCAGCCACGGCTTTGACGATTCGGGCGCCCAGTTTGACGCGCAGGGACGGCTTGATAACTGGTGGACAGCGGACGACCTGAAACGATTTCAGGAGAGGACATCCTGCGTTGTACGCCAGTTTGACGGTTACTACATTGAACCTAACATCCACCACAACGGAAAGCTGGTGCTGGGGGAAAGCATTGGCGACCTTGCGGGAGCAAAACTCGCATATCGCGCTTTCAAAAAAGCGCAACAGCAACACCCGGCCCCGACGATCGATGGCTTTACTCCGGATCAGCAGTTTTTCATCGCCTGGGGACAGTGGCGAGGCGACGAAATTCGCCCGGAGACGCAACGCTTAATGGTGCAGGGCGACCCGCATCCGATTGCGAAGTATCGCGTGATCGGGCCGCTCTCCAATCTTCCGGAATTCGCGGCAGCTTTTTCCTGCAAGCCTGGCTCGGTCATGGTAAGACCTCCGGCAGATCGGTGCGAGGTTTGGTAGGCAATTTCTAGGATAGAACCGGCGCGCCCGCAGGTAATGCGCTCTTTCTGGGCCGCCGGTTCGCCTGCAATATTTTCTTGCGCAGGCGCAGGTTCTTCGGCGTGACTTCCACCATTTCATCGTCAGCCACAAACTCAATAGCCTGTTCCAGCGTCAAGGCCTTGAAGGGCACCAGCCGGATGGCTTCATCGGCGGTGGACGCACGCATATTGGTCAGCTTTTTCTCTCGCACGGCGTTTACGTCCAGGTCAACTTCTCGCGCGTTCTCGCCGATGATCATTCCCTCATAAAGCTCCACACCGGGACCAAGAAAGAGCACACCACGCTCCTGCAGACTGAACAAGGCGTAAGCGGTTGATGTCCCTGGGCGGTCGGCAACGAGCGCTCCGGTCATGCGATGAGGAATTTCACCCAGCCACTCCGTGTAGCCGTCAAAAAGAGAATTCATGATGACGGTGCCGCGCGTTTCCGTGAGCAGTTCTGAGCGCAAGCCGATCATGCCACGGCTGGGAATGCTGAACTCCATGCGTACGCGACCCGAGCCGTGGTTGTGCATCTTTACCATCTGGCCCTTGCGACTGCCAAGCTCTTCAATCACCACGCCCACAAAAGCTTCCGGAATGTCCACCACCAGCTTTTCCTGGGGCTCCATCAGCTTGCCATTGACGCTCCTGGTGACAATCTCCGGCTTGCCGACCATTAACTCATAGCCTTCACGACGCATGGTTTCGATCAGAATAGAAAGCTGCAGCTCGCCTCGACCCAGCACTTTGAATGAATCTGTGCTGTCCGTCTCCTGCACGCGAAGCGATACGTTCGTCAGCAACTCCTTCTGCAGGCGTTCACGCAAATTGCGCGATGTAACGTAGCTGCCTTCACGTCCTGCAAAGGGCGAGGTGTTGACTGAGAACTGCATCGCGATGGTTGGTTCGTCAATTATGATGTGCGGTAAGGGCGCGGGATTTTCGACATTGGTAATGGTCTCGCCAATATTGATTCCCTCAACTCCCGCTACAGCGACAATGTCACCGGTCTCGGCCTTGTCAATGTCCACCCGTTTAAGCCCACTGAAGGAGAACAACTTGGTGATCTTCACTTTTTCAACGGAGCCATCCAGTTTGGCAATCCCGACTTCATCTCCGTTGTGCAGTTCACCATTGAAGACACGCGCGATTGCCAGGCGTCCCAGGTAGTCACTGTAATCCAGGTTGGCGACCAGAATCTGCAACGCGCTTGCGGCTTCACCTGCCGGCGGCGGAATGGTTTTCAGGATGGCATCAAAAAGCGGACGGAGATCCTCGCCCGGCAGGTCAAGATTTGTTGTGGCAGTCCCAGCCTTGGCATTGGCATAAAGCACGGGAAACTCAAGCTGATCTTCCCTCGCATCGAGATCGATAAAAAGGTCGTACAGCTCGTTGAGCACTTCCTGAGAACGGGCGTCAGCACGGTCGATTTTGTTGATGACCACTACCGGCGGCAGTCCGGCTTCTAAAGCTTTGCTCAGCACGTAACGTGTCTGCGGAAGGGGTCCTTCACTGGCATCCACCAGAAGCATTACGCCATCCACCATCTTCAGCGCGCGTTCCACTTCCCCGCCAAAGTCGCTGTGTCCAGGTGTGTCCACGATATTGATTTTTACCTCGTGATACCAGATGGCAGTGTTCTTGGCCAGAATGGTGATGCCGCGTTCGCGCTCAAGCTCGTTGGAGTCCATCACTCGGTCTACTACGGCCTCATTGGCGCGAAATGCGCCGCTCTGCCGGAGCATTGCGTCCACCAGAGTTGTCTTGCCGTGGTCAACGTGAGCGATGATGGCGATATTGCGGATAGCTGAATTCAAAATTGATTCCGTCCTGATGAAACTCTTTCTTCCATTCTAACGTCAATTGCAGCATCACGCTGCAGCACGCAGCAGCTTGCCGTCAAATTGCTCGCAAATTGCCGGTGCGACTCACTTCCTGACCTGCCTTCGCTGCAAAAAATAGCGGGCGACCTATGAAGTCGCCCGCATGGCTCTCCCCGTCAGTAAACGAAAATTCTTAGTGGGTGAGGGACCGATCGATCTTGATGTGATCGTCCATACCCACAATTGCGCTCTCATGAACAGGTTTGTACCCGTCTTTTTGCAAAGTGATGTCATAGCTTCCGGCATCCACCTGGATTTCCACCGGTGTAAGCTTCTGCAGCGGTGTTCCGTTCACCACCACTTGCGCACCCTTTGGTTCGCTCTTGATATCTATACGGGCCATTCCGCTGGAAGAGCTACCGCCGCCAAACATCTTGCCCATGCCGCTACCCATGATGCGGATGTTGTCAGTACGCCCCGCCACCATCAGACGCGGCGAATATGTTGTCCCCTGTCCAGCAGCGAGTTTGAGATCGGTGCTTGCGTCCAGATACCCTTGTTTGCGCACAGTCACACTGTGAGAGCCCGGATCAACGGGAACGTCCGCAGGAGTCACTTTGCCGGTGTCTTTGCCGTCCACGAATATGCTGGCTCCTGCCGGCGATCCTGCCACCTTGATGAAGCCTTTGCTCGCAGTCAGACTGACGCTGAGCGCCGCTCTGACGCCGGGTGAAATTTGAATGCTGCGCGTTTCAGGTGCATACCCGGGGCTGCTGATGGTGACTTGATAGTTTCCTGCAGCTAGCGGTCCGATCACCTGAGGCGATTTCCATGCTCCCTGTACACCTTGGATCTGGATCATGGCGCCGAGCGGAAACGCCGAAACGTCAAGCTGACCTTGCGCCGGTGCAGCGGGCGCAGGCTGGGAATAATTCCGTGAGGGTCGGGCCGTCCTGGTGTATCTGGGCGAGCCACCACGTGAACTTCTCACTGGCTCATCGATCGGGGCTGCTTCAGCCGGTTGATCGCTAGTCTGTGCCGGGGCGGTCTCTGCCTGCGTGAACGGAGCCGGCGCTGGCGTATGTGGCGGCACCCTCTGTGCAGTTTGATTGTCAGAGGGAAGGTCTGCGGGCTTTCTCTGCAAAAGCATTGCACCCGCTGCCAAAATCACCAGCACCGCGATTACTCCACCTACCAGAACCCATTGATTCGATGATGATCCCACCGTTTTACGAGCCACTGTGGCCGGAGGAGGATTGGGAATTCTTGCTTTCGTGGTTGGGGCGGGAGCAGGCGCACCGTTTTGCAGCGCCGAATTCAATGCGTCGCGGCTGAAAGCTCCCGTTTTGTTGGCACTGAACGAACCTGTGGCATCACGGCGGAATGAGCCGGTCGCATTCGGATTGAATGACCCGGTGGCATTGGCATTGAATGACCCGGTCGCATTTGCTTTGAACGATCCGGTTGTGTCGCCCACAGAAAATTTGCCGGTGGCTGGTTTTGCACCGGCAGCCCTAGGTTCGCGCATTGCAGATTCCAGGGCCATCATGAGCTGTGCTCCATTTTCGTACCGCTCAGCCGGGTTCTTGGCCATGGCTTTCAGGACCACACGCGAGATCCCTTCCGGCACGCGACCATTTGCCACATTCAGGGGATGCGGATTTGCATCACTGATGGCGCGGTCCACTTCACCCAGGTGTTTTCCTGCGAATGGGCTGCGCGTGGTGTAAAGCTCGTAAAGAATTACGCCGACGTTGAAAATGTTCGCCGCACGGTCGGCAACTTTGTTCTTCACCTGTTCCGGGGAAAGATAGGGCGCATCATCCAGCTTTTTGGCAGGAGTGGGCGTCAGCAGGTTCTTGTCCCGGAGCAATCCGAAATCCAACACCTTCAACGTGCGGTCTGGCGCGAGTTTGATGTTGTAAGGATTCAGTAAATGGTGGTACACGCCTTTCTCGTTGGCGTGGTCAACCGCCGCGCAAAGCTGTTTAGCCCACGCTAAGATCTCGTTCAGATCTGGAATTCGGCCGGCCATTACTTCTTTGAGCGTCTGGCCTTCTACGTACTCGGCCGTCAAAAAAACGTTGAAGTCCTTGTAACCGCAGGTATAAAGATGCGCGATGTTGGCGTGATCCAGAGTGCTGGCGGCGCGGGCTTCTGCCAGGATTCGCTGCATCAGCTCGTTTACGTCATCGAGCCATTCAGGAACCTGAAACTGACGCAGCGCCATGAAGCGCTCCAGTTGCGGGTTGCGGGCCTTGTGGACCGTGCCTATGCTTCCGCGCGTAAGCTCTTTTACCAGCTCCAGCCGGTCAGTGCGAGGAGCCGTTGGGGTAGCGGCAGTGGTAGTCGTCATGTTCTCCTGCATAGTTTTCACCACGCAAGTCCGGGGAGGAGGAGTCGAGGTGAATCATACCC
>DASUBD010000217.1:0-4095 GCA_035763445.1 Candidatus Angelobacter sp. | reverse complement strand
GCGCAACTGCAGGACGTCCTGGCGTCCGTAGTCAACTGAGATGTACTCGTTCGGCTGGAAAAAGCGCACCTTGCGAACGCGCTCCGTGCTGATGCGGCTGGCGGTGAAATTGGCCACGCAGCCGCTTTCAAATTCCATGCGCACGTTGGCGATATCGACCTTGCCGGTGACCACCGCCAGTCCTACGGCGCGAATCTCGCGCACGGGAGACTTGACGAAAGAGAGGACTACGTCTAGGTCGTGGATCATCAGGTCCAGCACAACGTCAACGTCCAGACTGCGCGGAGTGAACACGCTGAGCCGATGAACCTCAAAGAACATGGGCTTCGTCAGCAAAGGAACGGTGGCGCGAACAGCGGGATTGAAGCGCTCCAGGTGGCCGGTCTGGGCGATGCGCTGGTTGGCAGCAGCAAGGCGAACGAGCTCGTCGGCTTCTTCCAGGCTGGAGGCGAGAGGCTTTTCAATCAGCACGTCCACGCCTGCAGCCATGAGCGAAGCAGCCACGCTGAGGTGATGTACTGTGGGCACGGCGATGGAGGCGGCATCCACTCGTCCTGCAAGGTCGGCAACCGAAGAGAAACCTTTGCAGCCGAACTGGCCGGCGACAGCCTGAGCCTGCGCTGCGTCAATATCAACCACCGCCACCAACTCCACGCCCTGGTTTTGCTTTTCCAGCTCATGGTAGACACGCGCATGGTTTCGTCCGAACGAACCCACACCAACGACTGCTACACGGATTGCACTTTGGTTAGTCAAGCCAATGATTTTCTCAGACCCGCGCGCAAGGAGCAAAGCTTAAGATGAGCGAAACAAAAACCTTAGCGCGGATCAACGCCGATTGACTGTTGAGTGAGGAGTTAACAATGTCTCGTGCATTCAGCTTTGTAGCATTGCTGGCTGTCTTGGTGGTGGGCGCGTGGTTCTACATGCGCCAGACCCAGAGCACCATGGCCGGAGGCACATCCAATCCGACGGCAACTGTGGACTTGATGGGTGTGCGCAGTGATCTGCTGGCAATGGCACAGGCTGAACGCAGCCATGCCGCACTCGATGGAGGCTTCGTGTCTCTCGACGAATTGCGCGCGCATGGGGACCTGACGATGACTCGCGACCGTCGCGGCCCTTACACCTACTCGGCGGAAGTGAGTGAAGGCAGCTTCCGCATAGTGGCCACCTATTCAGGTTCGGAAGGCTCTGGGATGCCGAAATCGCTCAGCATTGATCAGACAATGCAAATAAGCCAGGAATAAGTACTTTAGCCCGCAACCACAGCGATTTCAGCGTTGTTGGCGGCTTCAGTCACGCGATCTCCATCCAGGAAAAGACACTTTCCCGCGTCCACAGCCAGGCAGGTTGCGCCTGCCTGCTGCATGGTGGCAATGGTTTTCACGCCGATTACAGGCACATCAAAGCGCATGTCCTGATTTGGTTTGGCCACTTTCACTACAGTGAGCTCGCGGCTGAGAAGCGCCGCAGAGTCGGAGCTGCCGGCGCTGTTCATAATTTCTCCTGCGCGGATTATGGTGGCGTCCGTGCCCTCCATGGCTTCAACGGCGACGCATGCTGACTCTGCAATCACGACCGTCTGGCCAATGTCGTACTGTGCCAAATGCCTGCCCACCTGGCGGCCATATTCGATATTCTTCTGCTCGGCTTGGCTGGGTGCTCGTCTGGTAAGCACGCCAGGTCGCGCCAGCAGCGGCTCAAGGTACGATGTGGAGCTGATGAGATGAATGCCTTCATCTTCCAGAACCCTGGCCACCGCCCCAATGAGTGAATCAGTGTTGCGCGTGCCAAGAGAAAAGAGCACCTTGGCCAGACGCCAGTCCGGGCGAATACTGGAGAATATCTGCTTATGCTTGACCTGGCCGGCCATCACCGCTGTGCTCACACCTTCTCGCTTGAACGTGTCAATAAGTTTCCCCAGCTCGCCCAAAGAGAGCCAGTGCACGGAAGCGGCACCTCGGTTCTCAATAAAGGGAGAAGTTTCCTCCTTGATGGCTGCCACAACCACCTGAGTTCCCTGCGCGCGCGCAGCGTCCAGCAGCAGCAGAGGAAAGCTGCCGTTCCCTGCAATGAGGCCAAGTTTCTCAAGTGGCATGATTTCAACAGTGTACCAAGCCACTGCTGAGGCATCTGCCGATTTACGCCATGGCATCATAACTAGGAAGTTAATAACCAGAGAAGATACATGGCCGACCATCTCGACAGCAAGAACCTGATACCTTTTGCCAGGCGACGCAATGGCTTTCAGCTTCCCGGTGTCAGGAAAGACCGCGACGAGCAAATGCTCGAGGAAGTTGATCCGGACCTTACGCCCGAAGATGAGGGAGTGATCCGCAGGTACCTTCACTATGCTGACACTTTGCTCGGCAACAGCCCTGACAGGGAAGGATTCACCCTGGTTCCGGGCGGCGGCCCGGCAAAGATGCTGGCTGCCGTTCCAGAGAAAGACCGCCAGGTAGCCGCAACTTCGCCGAGCGTTCAGGAAGAGAACCAGAGCGCGCGCTCTCAGGAAAATGAAGTTAAGGCTGGAACGGGTGGAAGTGATCAGGCGGCCTGAGGACAATCCGTTTTGGCAGGCCCTGCCCAATCTGTAAATCTTTGTTAAGCAATGGTGTGCCGCCTCTTGTAATTCAGCTATTTACTTTAGAATTGCTGCTTTTTTTGGTCCTCGCCACATGCAAGTACATCTTATGAGGGGCGTTCAATGAGAGAATAGAAGCCACAACCTCTTTGTCCCGGCGGTGATCTATCCCCCTCTTGGAAGACCAAGTTCGCGAGTACAGCGTTCCTGCATCGGTGCGTGATGGTGAATTGCATCTGCTGCTCGCCGACTTGTATCAGGATGACATTTCGTCTTATCGCCGTCGCGAGGCCGCATGGATTTCCGGCGTTGTTCACGTTGTGGTCATCCTGCTTCTGCTGTTCGCACCAAACTGGTTCGGCAGCACAAGGGTAAAATTTGTTCCAGTCCAGCCCAAAGAGGACACCACGTTTCTTGAGCTTCCGCCAGACCAGTTGAAGCTGAAAGCACCGCCCAAGACAAACATCATTTCTGACAAAGACCGCATAGCGCAATCGCGCACGCCGGTCCCCAACAAAGAGCAGCTGCACAAGCTGATAGATCCACGAAATCCGGGACGCCCTGCTCCAACGCAGCAGCCGGCGCCGGCACAGCAACAGGCAGCCATTACTCCTCAAGAACAGCCAGCACCGCAGCAGGGCCAGTCGCAAACTCCGCAGCAGCCTCCTACGGAAACAGCCAAATTAGCTGAGCCGACCCCGCCCAGGCCGCGCGTGCCGTTCAAGATTGCTTCGCCGGGTTCCACCATCAGCCAGGCAATTCAATCGGTGGCGAATTCGCACGGCACTACCAGCGTGCCTTTCGGCGGCGGCAATTACGGTTCCGGGCTGCGGCCTAAAGCAGCCACGCAAGGTAATCTGGAAATTCTGAGTAACACAATGGGCGTCGACTTTGGTCCGTACCTGAGCCGACTAAAACTCACGGTGCAGGAGCACTGGTACGCCATCATGCCTCAGTCTGCAATGCCTCCTGAAATGAAAAAGGGAGTGGTCATGGTGGAGTTCGCAATTTTGAAAGATGGTCGAGTTGCAGGGTTGCGCATAGTCCGCGGTTCGGGAGATGTTGCTCTTGACCGGGCCGCTTATGGTGGCATCACGTACTCAGACCCTCTTCCAAAGCTTCCGACCAACTTCACAGGCGACTATCTGCTGCTTCGCGCCACCTTCTACTACAACCCTGAGACCAATCAGCTCGAATAGAGTTCAAGCTTTCATCTGCATCATCTTCATCAGAACTCGCTGTGCGAATGGCATGTAAATAAGAGCCGCAGTGGCTGCCAGCGCCAATCCCGGCCCAATGCGGTCGGCAATGAGAAATGGCGCAAGCGCCCACATCATGTCGAGCAGAAAGAGCGCGGGATAAAGAAGGCGGTACTTCTCGCTCAGGAGATGGTAGTCGAGCGCTGTGGCCGTAATCAGGTATAAACGCATTACCAGTCCGACCAGCGCAGTAAAAAGATAGGCTGGAAACGCAACCTGCCCCGCGCTGTGCCACGCCATGTAAGCCGA
>DASUBD010000216.1:0-3556 GCA_035763445.1 Candidatus Angelobacter sp. | reverse complement strand
TGGAACTGGCCATGGCCGGGCACTATCGCGTGGCTGTTCCGAGTGCGCAGGTGGGCCAGCCTGAAGTGAAGCTCGGTATCATTCCCGGCGCGCATGGCACGCAGCGTTTGCCCCGGCTGGCTGGCGTGGCCAGGGCAGTGGAGATGTGCGCTGAAGGCAATCCGGTGAAAGCTCCTGAGGCGCAGAAACTGGGGATCATTGACCGCATCATTGAAGGCGACCTGCTCCAGGGAGCGGTGGCCTTTGCCCGCGAAGTTGCAGGTAAGCCTGCGCCTAAAACACGCGAGCGCAATGAAAAACTGGGCACGCCGGAGCAAAATGCGCCCATCTTTGCCGCCGCGCGCGACGCAGCACGCAAGAAGGCGCGCGGTCTGATAGCGCCGCTGGCCGCGATTGATGCCGTGGAAGCCGCCACAAAATTGCCTTTCGATCAGGGCTGTGAGGAAGAGCGCAGGCTCTTCGGCGAATGCCTGTTCTCTGACCAGTCGAAGGCGATGATCCATGTCTTCTTTGGTGAGCGTGAAGTAGCCAAAATTCCTGATGTTCCCAAGGAAACGCCCATCATCCCGGTGAACTCGGTGGGCATTGTTGGCGCGGGCACCATGGGCGGCGGGATTGCCATGAGCTTTGCCAATGCCGGAATTCCCGTGCTGCTCAAGGAGACCGAGCAGGCAGCGCTGGACCGCGGGCTGGCGACCATCCGCAAAAACTACGAAACATCTGTCAAGCGCGGACGCTTCACCCAGCAGTTCATGGATGAGCGCATGCAGCTCATCAAATCCAGGCTTGGCTATGACGGCTTTAGCCAGGTCGACATGGTCATTGAAGCCGTGTTTGAAGGCATGGCTCTGAAAAAGCAGGTCTTCGGCGAGCTGGACAAAATCTGCAAACCCGGAGCGATACTGGCCAGCAACACATCCACTCTGAGCATTGATGAGATCGCGCAGGCCACTTCACGACCGGAAGCGGTAATCGGCACGCACTTCTTCAGTCCGGCAAACGTCATGCGGCTGCTGGAAATTGTGCGCGGCAAGGCCACCAGCAAGGAAGTAATTGCCACCTGCATGCAGCTTTCCAGGAAGCTGGGCAAAGTTGGAGTGCTGGTAGGGAACTGTCGCGGTTTTGTGGGCAATCGCATGTTCGGGCCGTACCGGCGTGAGGCGCAGTTTCTGGTAGAGGAAGGCGCAGGCGTGGAAGCCGTGGATAAGGCGCTCTACGATTACGGCATGGCCATGGGACCGCTCTCGGTAGGCGACCTGGCAGGCCTGGACGTGGGCTGGCGGATCCGCAAAGAGTTCCGCCACCTCGAGAAGCCGGGAGTGCGCCAGCCGCTGGCCGAAGACAACCTGTGCGAAATGGGCCGCTACGGCCAGAAGACCCGCGCCGGCTGGTACAAGTATGACGAGAACCGCAAGCAGATTCCTGATCCTGAAGTCCCGCGGCTGGTGAAGCAGTGGGCCACTAAGGCCGGTATCCCGCAGCGGCAGATTTCAGCCGAGGAGATTGTGGATCGCTGCATTTACGCCCTGGTCAACGAAGGCGCTCGCATTTTGGAAGAAGGCTTCGCGCTCCGGGCGGTTGATATCGACATCATTTACCTGACCGGCTACGGTTTCCCCGCACATCGCGGCGGGCCCATGTGGTATGCGGATACGGTGGGACTCAAGAAGGTCTATGACCGAATCTGCGAATTTGAGCGGCAACACGGCGAATTGTGGACTCCGGCGCCTTTGCTGAAAGAACTGGCGCTCACAGGCCGAGACCTCAGAAGTTTTGTCCGCGAAGGTGCGGCAGTCAAGTCATAAGGCCGCGTGCTCTGAGCAGGGAAAGCTGGTCAGGATCACGGGTTTCTCAAACCTGATAGAAACGGAGGCTGGCATGTTTCCCCAGTTAGCCCAGTTTACTGACTACAGCCTGCTCCTTCTGCGGCTGATGGTTGCGGCGGTGTTCGCCACCAGCGGCTGGAGCCATCTTAAGGATCCGAAAGGCCGCGCGGAGAGCATCGGCATGAGTCCGGGGTTCACGGCATTTATAGGAGCAGCGGAACTGGCGGGTGCACTGGGAGTCGCATTTGGCGTGCTCACGCAATTGGCCGCAGCGGGATTGATACTGGTCATGCTCGGCGCAATCCAGAAGAAGATTTTTGTCTGGCACACCGGCTTCTGGGGAGAGAAGAGCTCCGGCTGGCACTACGACCTGATGCTCGTGCTGATGAATCTTGTGATCATCACGACCAATGGCGGCACGCTGGTGCTATGGAAGTAACTGACCGTGATGGTTACCGTCACCAGTAAAAACACGGAGGTACTTAGAGTCTTTCTCTGATGTTGAGTTATCGTGCTGGGCCTTACAACTAAAAGCAGGAACTCTGGATTCTCGCGAACCTGCTGATGTTGCGACTCGATTATCTCTCTTGTGTGTTGACCATTCTTTCCACCGTGATGGTGGGCCGGCGCAAGTGGCAGGGCTGGGTGGTTGCCGGGGCCAATAGCGCCATCATTTCCGTGATCGGTCTGCAAACGGGCCAGTGGGGATTTGTTCCCGCCAATGCGTTCTGCATCGCACTTTATCTTTACAACATAAGGAAGTGGCGCTCGCGTGGGGCAAACAGCTCTGAGCTGCCGGCCACAGTCTCCGAGTCGCCAAGCCTGGAGTTGTCTGCTAGGCTGAACCAGCAGAGTGAGGTGCGGGCGGAAGCCACAGCCATGCACAGGCTGCGGGTCGCCTGCCGGAGAATGGGACGGCACGCCGGCGATGAACGCGCAACCGACGCAGGCAATCGAATTCGAGCACGTCGAGTACCGAACCAGCGGGAATCGCACACTACTCGCTGACCTCAACCTGGCCATAGCAAATGGCGAACTCCTCATGCTGCTCGGGCCCAGCGGCTCAGGCAAAACCACCACTCTCAAATTGATCAATGGACTGCTCACGGCATCGGCGGGCCGTGTTGTGGTTGAGGGCCGCTCTGTGGCTGACTGGGACATTACCCATCTGAGGCGGCACATTGGTTACGCCATTCAGGAAGTTGGCTTGTTTCCTCATTACACGGTGGAGAAGAATGTGGGGCTGGTGCCGCGATTGGAGGCCTGGTCGGCGGAAAAAATCCGCAATCGTGTGCGGGAGGTGCTCCAGATGGTTGGCCTGCCCGTAGACGAATTCGCAGCGCGTTATCCTGACGAGCTTTCCGGGGGACAACGGCAGCGCGTCGGTCTGGCCCGCGCTCTCGCGGCCGACCCGCCCATCCTGCTGATGGACGAGCCATTCGGTGCGCTTGACCCCTTGACCCGGGCAGAATTGCAAAAGGAATTCAAGCAACTGCAGCAGCGCCTGCGCAAGACCGTAGTGTTTGTCACCCATGACGTGAGCGAGGCCCTGCTGCTGGGGGACCGCATCGCCTTGATGGAGTCGGGCCGGCTGCATGGGACCTATACGCCACAGGAGTTTGTGACCAAGCCGGATGCGCTGGTCAGACGCTACGTGGAAGCATTCCAGGCCACACAGCAGATTTTTCAAACGTGAAGGTGGATGGCAACGATGTTGGAATTTTTCGCCG
>DASUBD010000215.1:0-6138 GCA_035763445.1 Candidatus Angelobacter sp. | reverse complement strand
TTGGGACATTGGAGGGCTCGCAGGAGTGGACCTGCTGCGAAGAAGTCGAGACTGTGTAGCTCCTGCTTGAGCGGCTCCCATTCAACCCGCCCAGATTTTGACTGCATTTCAACTGCGAGCCGCTGCAGAGATTCATCGAATCTTCCAATGGCTTTTTCCTCATTGATTCCCTCAAAACACTGCAATCGCTCGACTTCAGTGCTACTGGCTTTGGCCACCGCGTAAGCAAGTTCTGTCTTGCCGCTGCCTGGCGGTCCTTCAAGCAGGATGGGTTTCTTCAATCTGGCCGCGAGATGCACAACCGTGGCGGTTACATTGTCAGTGAGATAACCGACTGCGGCGAGCATCTCCAAAGTTTCCTGGGGTGAGGAAAACACAGAGGTATTTCTCCTTTCTCCAGGGCAGCTGAAAGCCCTTCTGGACCGGGCAGAATGTATGACCAAAACAAAACTCGGTCAAATTTCCTCGATTTGGGCGGATTTTTGACGCAGAAATGGAAGCGGTCCTACATTGGGCACATGTTGAGAACAATCCAGCCAATCGGCGGTTTTACGCGACCGGATCCATCTGAGGAGAAGACCTGCGAAGAAAGGCACTACTCGGTCAACGAACTTGCGGTCCTGTGGAACCTTAGTAAACAGACCATAAGAAGGCTATTCCAGGATGAGCCTGACGTCATAAGAATCGGAGAGAAGGACGTGCGTCATAAGCGGGCTTATGTGACGCTCCGAGTCCCCGAAAGTGTCATGAGACGAGTCCACCAGCGGCTGGCGAAGTCCGCCTGACGCTGACAGACATCCGCTCTACTGGATCGTCGTTGTGGACGAGCCCACAGGACCGGGTTCGGAATACCTCGAAGTAGCTCGTTTGGGGCTGCGCGCTGGCCAGCTGCGCTTGACCGCGGCTGTCAATTGTTGCTGCCGCGCCTTGCAGAATGGCGCATAGTGCCGCTCCGTCATTTTTACGGAAGAGTGTCCCAGCAGGAGTGACACCTGATCGATCGGATTGCCGGCGAGCAGGAGTTCGACGGCAAATGTGTCTCGGAACATGTGCGGATGACAGCGCTTTCGTGATCCATCCTCACGACGAATATTCGCGAGCCTGAACAGTTTCCAGAAGGAGCGCTGAAAGGACTTTCTCGCGCTCCGTGGATCACCGTGTCCTGACCAGAAGAAATAAAGTGGATTTGAATTCGGCACGGAGCGGAGCAGGTCAGCCAAGTCAGGGGGAATGACAACGTACACCGGAACGCCGGTCTTGGCCCGGTAAAGAAGGATCTGATTGTCACCTTCTTCGTTTCTCGACAAGGCCGCCCGCTCTAATTTGGTTGCGTCCAAAATGGACAATCCCGCCCAGCGCATCAGCAGAGATATGGCGCGCAGGCGCAGACCTCTAAATTCACAATCATTGCCACCGCCAAACTCGTACTTGTCCGTGGCAGCTATGATTTTTTCAAATTCTTCGGGCAGGAAATAGTTCGTAGGCACCACATCCGGCGTCTTGGGCTTCTTGAGTGCATCCATGGGGCTCTTGCCGATCAATTCGTTGCGCTGACAGAACCTGAAGAACGATGCCAGCATCTCATGCTTGCGATGAGTCGTTGTTTCCCCGTTGCTCCAGGTGGTACGGAACTTCGTCAGTTCCGCAGGACTCACTCTGCCCAAAAGCTTGATTTTTCGGGAATCGGCCCAGATCAGAAATTGGCGCTCAAGAAAGCCGCGATACTTTTTTTGTGTTTCCTTGCCTAAGCCCCGGGCCTTCTGATCGCCGAGGAATGTATCTACCGCTTCGCGCAACGTGAACTCTCGGCGCGCTTCAACCTTCTCCAGCTCCGCATCAACATCAGCCTCGACTTTCCGCGCCAGCTTTTCCGCATTCTCCCAGCTGGTGGTTTGCGCCGAGCGGCGGACCTTATGGCCGTTCAAGAGAACGCCGCGAATCCATTTCGGACAGTGACAGCGGCGCCAGTGGCTGTCCCGGGAGTGGTCGCATGTAGGGAGATGGCGTGTGTAAACGTGGAGCATCTGCCGCTTCCTTCAACAATTCCTGAATTAGCGCCGAGCGTAGAGCGGAATGAAAACTCGCGCAAATTAGCTTTGAGGAAGCGGATTTTTCGGATTCGAAAACCGGTTCGGCGGTACATAGGAGGTACACAGCCGAGGGCTTGTCGCTAACTTACTGATTTCAGAGCTGTTAAAATGGTGGCCAGGGACGGAATCGAACCGCCTACATCAAAAATAGCTTTTTCATTCGAGCAGTACATCCGGGCGCTCATGGCTCGGGTTCAGCAGGTACAGTCCAGTTTTTCCCAATCGTCGAAAACCAGCCGCGATCAAGTCTTTTGTGAGCATGGCAATAGCCATCCTCGGATCCGACCTCTCGGTTTCTGGCTCCATCGGCTCTGAACACTCAACGATCGAATTCAAAGAGTCCTGCATTGATTCGGGAAAGCAGGCAACGAGATCGCAGCTGCGACTGAACAGGTCGATTGTGCGTCCAAGAGCTGCCAAACCGATACGCTGCCCTTCAAATCGGTCGAGAATCTGCATCGAACCGACGATCAACAAGTCAGATCCTTCAGTTTGCCAATCGTTCTGAATTTCCGGCCTAAATTCGTCGAGGTCAAACAGTTCCTGCCAGTATCTGCTGATTTCGAGGCTGTATCCGTCTCCTACAATCCGCGGGCTGAAACCATGGGCTTGCGCCTCAAGAAATTGAATTAGCCATGCTCGCATCTCTCCTGCTTGCTCTTCGGTGTGATCATCCACATTACGTATTGAGATCTTTCCGAAGATTTCGTGTAAAAAATTCTCACCTCCGTAATCTTGGTGAAGTGAAGCGGTAGTCGTGAACGTCACTTCAGCCATGAATCCTTCGTCCAAACCAGATCTCTTTGCATTTGGCATAGGGCCTCCAGAACTCCGCTGAGTACGGATACTTGTCGTGCTACGGCTGCAAAAGTACGGCCAAGCCGGGTTTCGGTCAAAAAATTTGACCGACTTTTCGAGTTGTCCTACAACAGCACCAATGAATGGAGCTGTAAGTATGCAATCTGCAAAAACGAAACCAGCCATTGAGCCAATCGAATTCCCCACGACGAGTACTCATAGTGACCGGAGCGGCCGACGCCCTTCAGACCCCCGTGCAGATGAAAGGCTGCTCACCCCGCAGGAAGTTGCAGACAGATTGGGGGTTTCGCAGAGGTGGGTGCGTGACCATGCCACCAGACGTTGGCCGCGAATCACTGCTGTAAAGCTCGGTTCTCTGCTCCGATTCCGATGGTCCGATGTCGAGGATTTCGTCGCTCACAATACGGTACAGGGCCCTTCCAAAAGACAGGTTGGTGGTGTATGAACAATAGAGTTCTCCGCGACCAACGATGGACCATTTAGGAGAACGCCACCATGGCAATGGTCTATCAGAAGGGCAGCGTGTACGAGAAGGGTACACGCGTGAAGAAATGGTATGGCAAATTCCGGATCTACATGAGAGATCGGGAAGGAAAGGAGGTTACAAGCACAAAGAGAGTCGTCCTTGGCCTTAAATCAAAACTTCGCAAGCATGAGGCTGAAGAGAAACTCCAGTGGATCATTCAACGAGAAAACGGAATCGGAAAGAATGGCACCATTCAGTTGCCCAAGTCAGACGATTCCGTGACGTTTGGTTGGTTCGTTTCTGAACGTTATCTGCCTATGCGACTTGGTCAATGGAGACCAGCAACCAGGGACAAAACAGAATACGAGATCAAGAGATACCTGGTCTCGAGGCTCAAAGATACGCCTTTGAGGAAAATTGGGACTTTCGAGATCCAGATGCTGCTGAACGATCTCGCTCGAGAGTTCTCAGAATCCATCGTGAGGCACGCCTATGTAAACGTAAGGTCAATCATGCGGATGGCACAGAAGTTGACGTTCATTGCGGAGAATCCCGGCGAGGACACCAAAATGCCAGAAACCAAAGCTGTAAGCCGGCCCACAATGACGCCAGAACAGATCGTCAAGCTGATTGACTCGATCAGTGATCCTCACGATTTGTGCTTAATGAGCATTGGCTTGTTTTGCGCTACTCGCACGAGTGAAACTTTCGGTCTGCAGTGGAAGTCCTATTGCGGAGACAAATTGATCATTCAAGGCACCGCTTATGAAGGAAAGTTGTTTCCGGGCAAAGTGAAGACGAATGCCAGCTGGAATGCAGTACCAATTCCTGAAGACATTCAGCCAATCATTGGAGCCTGGAAGCAGGTGTGTCCAGTTACTTCTCCAGAAGCGCTCATGTTCCCCACATCAGGGCGCCACGGGGATGTACCGCGGCATGCCAAGAATTTCCTGAAATGGCGGATTCACCCCATCGCCGACAAGCTTGGCATCCCAAGAAAGCTTGTTACTTTTCAAGTGATGCGGCGGACCGTGGGCACTGATTTACAGAAACACGGAACCATGAAGGATGCGCAGCAAATCCTGAGACACGCGAACATCCAAACCACAGGCAATGTCTATATGCAGCAGATACCGACAAGCGTGGTGGAAGCGATCAACTCGCGGACTCGGGCAATTCTCGCAAGCCGGAAGCCGATTCTGAGAGAAATCTCGGATGCAATGGGCTCCAATGGGCTCCAGTTGGAAAATGAGGTTTCTGCAAGTGCCTGAAAAGATTGGCTCCTCAGGTAGGACTCGAACCTACAACCCTCCGGTTAACAGCCGGATGCTCTGCCATTGAGCTACTGAGGAGTGATCTTCTGGCCCGTTGCTGGACAGAACCGGCCAGTTTGAGTTGTCTTCATCAAGATAGCACAAAATCCGGCCCCGGTCAGCGGCCCAGAGCGCAAATTAATGAAAGTAATGTGGTTGCGCCTGCTCTTGTCAACCGACATCCGCCACACCAAGATCTCGAAAGTTACGACTCTGCCTGTGATTTTTTTTTATCCCGTGATCTTTCTTTTCAGCGCGCGCAGCACGAAGCGGGCCTTATCGCAAAAGGGAAAAGTCTTCATGGCAGTTTTGACCACGCCCTGGGTGAAGCGAGTGCGCTTGGAGTAATCGATTCGAACATCGACGATCACAGGCTGCCTTTCCGGGCCGGCGAGCGCTTCAGAAATGGCTTCGACGACCCGGGAGTCGTTCTCGATGATAACGTACCGGGCGCCCACAGCCTCCGCAATTCCTTTGAGCTTCAGGTCGCCGAGGGTGGTACATGATTTGCGGTTGTAGGGGATCTCCTGTCCTTGCGAAATCTGGCTCAGCTCACCATCACTGAAAACAAAATAAGCAATGTTCAGTCCCAGATTGACCGCGGTGATGGTTTCAAGGCCGGTCATCAGGAAAGCTCCGTCGCCGACGATGCTCACCACCTGACGCTCCGGGTTCGCGAGCTTGGCTCCGATCGCGGCAGGGACCGCATAGCTCATGGAATTGAAATCCGTGGGCGAGATGAAGGTGCGAGGGCGACGAACCTCATAAAGCTCGGCGGCAAGGAAGGTGTGATTGCCATCGTCCACGGTCATGATGGCGTCATTGTTGAGCTGGCGGCGCAGTTCAGCAAAAAAGAGCGCAGGGTTTACGCGTTCAGTTTTGTGGCGGAACCATTCTTCGCGATAAGCCGCTTTGTCGCGGGAAATCCGGGCTTCCACTTCTGCGCGGCGCGCCTTGAGGTCCGGTGCGCGGGATTCAAGACGTGCCAATAGTTGCGGGACAAGCAAACGCGAATCGCCGGGCAGCGCTACTTTGGCGGGAAAGTTGCGCCCGATTGCCTGCGGTGAAATATCAATGTGAATCAGGTTTTCAGGAACCGGACAGCCAAAGCTGCCGGTAGGAATCTCGCCGAAGCTGGCGCCGACGGCGAGCAGGCAATCACAGTTTGCAAACGCGTGCTCGGCCGCAGGAACAGCAGCGCGGCTGAAGCCCATTCCGGTATGCAAAGGATGGTTGCCGGGAAAAGCAGACAGACCCTGCAAGGTTGTAGAAACCGGAGCACCGAGCAAGTCGGCAATTTCCGCTACGGATTCGGAAACATCCACTGCTCCCCAGCCGACAAAAATCCCGGGCGCATGCGCGGCACAAAGCAGTTCAGCAGCAGCATCCAATTCGCGATTGAGCGTGACCTGCTCGGGAACTGGAGCCGCGAAAACAGGAACGTGATCCA
>DASUBD010000214.1:0-2737 GCA_035763445.1 Candidatus Angelobacter sp. | reverse complement strand
TCGCTGTCTTTGCGGGTAAGTTCCGCCAGACGTGAGACTTCTTCAATCAGATCGGCTTTGGTCATGGCTATCTTATTCCACCCGATTTAGGGTTCCGCGTCAAGAAAACCTTTTTAGAATCAGGCAATCCCGGGTTGAAGGTCAGACCGGGACTATCACATGGAGGGCCTTGGGGAGAACACTGAATTCAGCCGGAGTACGCCCGGCGGGTTCTCCATCCGCATAAATTTCCAGACGGGGTTCGGATTCCACCTTTACAGTCGCTGTTTTGAAATATTCCACTTCTTTGAGCCTCAGATGAGCTCCCGAAAAGACCGACGGCATAGCGCACAACAGCTTCATTTTGTTCATCTTAGCGACCCGACAAACATCCAGTAGGCCGTCCTTGAGGTCCGCTTGAGGTGCAATCTTCAGTCCACTGCCGTAGCGCTTGGTATTAGCGATCGCCACGAACCATGCTGCGCCAGTGCCCTGAGCTTGTGGAGAAGTGACGCTGATCTCCTGCGCCTGGCCCGCTGCCAGACACCACACGGCAGCCAGAAGATAACCGCCATGTGCGCGCAGCCACGCAGGCATGCGATTTGCCAGCGCATTGCTTTGTGCGTCAAGCCCGGCGCCGGCCACGCAGCAGTACAGAATTTCGTGGCCACTCTGGCGAATCAATCCCAGATCAAGCGCGAGAACGTTTTTCCGTCTGCCGCAAAACTGCTTCCACGCATCAAGCGCAATCCTCACGTTCCCAATTCCCACGGCTTTGGCAAAATCATTGCCGCTTCCGCAGGGAACCACAAGCATGGGGAGCTTGTAGCGATGAAGTTCCGGAAGATAGCGGTGGATTGTGCCATCTCCGCCAAAGATGACGGCTGCATTTACATCTTCAGCTGCAGTGAAATCGGAAACAACACGCAGCTCTGGGCATATCTCTTGAAAAGGCAGTACGGCTCGTTGTGTGATGTCCGGATGGAGCAGAGCCACTGCGTTCATGCTGGAGATTCTCCGGCATGGCGCGGCAAGCGGCAAACAAAATCAGCCATGCACGAATCAGCATGGCCAGCTGCGTATCTTCTCCGCCAAGGGTCCAGGCCCTTCGCTGTTTTATAATCATAGGTTGCTCTAACCAGCCGAAGCAAATCTGTGGAAGGGACCCATGCCAACTGACGTAGTGATGCCCCAGATGGGGGAATCAATTTTTGAAGGGACCATCACCAAGTGGCTGAAAAAGCCAGGAGAGAAGGTCCAGCGGGATGAACCGCTGTTTGAAATCTCCACTGACAAAGTCGACGCCGAAATTCCGGCTCCGGCCAGCGGCGTGCTCAAAGAGATAAAAATCAAGGAAGGCGCCACTGTTCAGGTGAACACGATTGTCGGCGTGATTGATGCCGAGGGCGCAGTTACAGCCCCTGCTTCGCAACCCGCGCAATCGGCGCCTGCGCAGACCAAGCCGGCGCCACAGGCTGATGCCGCTCCTTCGCGTCAACAACCTGCCAGTGAAAGCGCGCCTGCAGTACAGAGCGCAGGAGCAGTCGCTAATGGCGGCCAGGGCGGCGGAGCAGCCACAGATGTTGTTATGCCGCAGATGGGCGAATCGATCTTTGAAGGCACTATTACAAAGTGGCTCAAGAAGCCGGGTGAAAAAGTCCAACGCGATGAACCTCTCTTCGAAATTTCCACGGACAAAGTTGACGCAGAAATTCCAGCGCCCACTACTGGCGTGCTGCGCGAGATCCGCGTAAAGGAAGGGACAACCGTGCAGGTAAACACGGTGGTCGCCGTGATTGGCGGTGCGGGTGCTGCCGCTCCCGCGCCATCTGCTGCTCAACCTGCGCCTCGGCAGCCCGAACCTCAACCAGTAGCCGCGCAGGCAGCTCCGCAACAGGTAAGTGCTCCGCAGCAGCGCGAGCAAGTCCTCGGATTTCCCTCCCGTGGTGGCGACGGGGAGCAAGTCCGCTCGTCACCCCTGGTGCGGCGCATTGCGCGTGAGAACAACGTTGACCTCGGCCAAATTTCGGGTACCGGACTGGGCGGCCGCATCAGTAAAAATGACATTTTGAACTTCATCCAGCAGCATGGCCCAGGCAGCGCAACCGCACCTGCTGCACCTCCGCAACCGCGTCCGGCAGCACAACCGATTTCAATGCCGGCACAACCGCAGCCTGCGGCGCCGCCTCAGCCACGCGCCGCTGCGCAACCCGCGCCGAGCTATCCCGAACTCTCCGGTGAGCTGGTACCGATGTCTCCAATGCGCAAAAAGATTGCCGAGCGCATGGTGGAATCCAAGCGCACCAGCGCGCATGTGCACAGCATTTTCAAGGTCGATATGACCCGCGTGGTCAAGCTGCGTGAAAAAATCCGCAAGCAGTGGGAAGCACGACACGGCGTGAAATTGACCTATATGCCGTTCATCGCCAAGGCGCTGATGCACGGCATTCGCGTAAAGCCCATCGTCAACGCGTCAGTTACGGGTGACAGTATTCAGTACCACAAGAATGTCAATATCGGGATTGCTGTCGCACTGGAATGGGGACTCATTGTACCCGTAGTCAAAGGCGCGGAGAACCTGAGCTTTGTGGGGCTGCAGCGCGCCATCAGCGATCTGGGCGAGCGGGCTCGCAACAAGAAACTGCTGCCCGATGAAGTGCAGGGCGGGACCATCACCATTACCAACCCGGGAATCTATGGCCCACAGTTTGGTACGCCGATCATCCTTCAGCCGCAAGTCGCCATCCTGGGCATGGGC
>DASUBD010000213.1:0-3859 GCA_035763445.1 Candidatus Angelobacter sp. | reverse complement strand
AGTCATTGAACCAGCAGTCATTGCCGAATCGTCTGCGAATGGCAAGAATGCGCAGCAAAGAAACACCAGAGGAGAGAAATGAAAGTATCGCTGAAAACACTCGCCTTCGTTGCCATCCTGGCTGCGTGCAATCCAGTTTTTGCACAAGTGGATACCCAGAAGGGGTTCACCGAGTACGAGACATTTCAGGGTTCCGTGAACTCTGACAACCGCATTTTCAAGATTGACTCAACCGTGGGATGGGACTTTAACAAGCACTTTGGCCTCTACGGTGGCGTGCCGTTTTATTTCGCCAGCGTGCCTTCCAGCACCACCGCAACCGGAACCACCACCCCAAGCACCAGTAACAACGGCATTGGCGATGCATATCTGGGAATGGCGTTCAGGGCCGCGAATCCAAAGCTTGATTACGCTGGAGCGCTGAACGTTTCCGCTCCCACCGGCAGCACGTCAAAGGGCCTGAGCACCGGACGCGCCGGTGTGGACTTTACCAATCGTATTTCGCACTCATTCGGCCGCTTTACTCCTTTTTTTGAGGGCGGTCTGAGCAACACGGTCCCGGACGCTGCTTTCTCAACGCGACCCTTCACTTCTCTGGGCGCGATCACACACCTGGAAGAAGGAGCGGACTATGAGATCGTGAAGCACACGTATCTCGGCTTCTCCGGCTATCAGATTGTGCCTTTCGGCAACCAGAAGATTTTCAGCAAGCTGGTGGACCAGGGTGGCCAGGGCGGCGGCGGTCAGGGCAAAAACCCGTTCGACAACAATGCCCAGACGTCCGGAACCGGCATCACCCGCGAAAACGGCTTTAACATGTGGATCGGCTTTGAGCCTAATCCACTGTGGCGAGCGGAAATCGGTTTCAGCCGCAGCGCCACGTTTGACCTGAACAGCCTTGCCTTCAATCTGCGTTTCAACGTGGGCAAGATGCTGCGTTCGAAAAAGAGTTCGTAAGGGAGGGAACACACCATGAAACTGAAATTCACACTCAGCCTGGCGGCGCTGTTTGCATTCCTTGCCGTGCCGGTCTTTGCCCAGCACGGAGAGGGTGGCGGCCACGGCGGCGGTAGCATGCATGGCGGCGACAGCATGCATGGAAGTTCGCATGATTCTGGCAGCCACGGCGACCATGGCAAGGACATGGACAACGATGGCGACCACGGGTCAAAGCACGGCGGACATGGACATCTGAGCGCTGCTCAGAAGCTGGCGAACAACCCGCAGCTCTCAGCCAAGCTGCAGGCCCTGTTACCCCCGGGAACCGATCTGCAGACTGCCGCAGCCGGGTTCAAGAACCTGGGACAGTTTGTTGCTGCAGTCCATGTTTCCAAAAATCTGGGCATTCCATTTGACCAGTTGAAAACCGCCATGACCGGCAATCCGCCCATGAGCCTGGGCAAGGCCATTCAATCGCTCGATCCGAGCGCGAATTCCAAGGCTGCCGTGAAGACCGCAGAAAAAGAGGCGCATCAGGATCTGGAAAGCACCGAGCACGACAAAGACAAGCATGATGCCCACAACGCGAACGGCACTCACGATGCCGATGCGGACGATACAGGCTCCAAATAGTTTCTCTAACCCGCTGGCTCTTCTCGATACGCGGCCTCTTGATTCAGAAGAGGCCGCTTTTTTGCCTTCAGGGCGCCATTCGCATTCCGGTGGCAGATTCCAGCACGCGCACAGGCGCAGCGTTGGGGCTCACCAGCGCATCGGCAGGAATGATGAAGGTCTGTTCCAGAGCGTACTGGCCTGACATCACAGCGTGAGGAACACCGTCCGTGTACACCATCCAGAAACAGCCTGGCGAGAACTTCAATTCGAACTTGGGCGAGTTCTGCTGAAAATCGTTGTTCTCTTTCAGCCAATCGTGCAGGTAAAGCATGTATTCGTCGTAAGGAGAGCGGTCGGCTACCGGAAGTCCCAGCCTGGAAGCTACAGCGGCAGCGGCAGTTCCAATCGCGCCTCGACGGGGCGGATTCAGACGGTTTGTGCTGGCCAGCCGGGGAAAAAATTCGTGGAAAGGTTGGCCCACATTCCAGACGCGCGAGGCGGACGGATTAATGTTTAGAAAAACGCGCAGGATACGGGCGCCTTTGGTTGGACGCGTGGGAAAGGCATCAACATGCAGCAGGTCATTGCGCTTATGCAGCGGCAGATCGCGCCCCTGTTCCTCCAGGGGGCGATAGCTGGCATAGTCCAGCTTGTACTTTCCCCCGTAGGGCGAAAGAAATCTGGTGACAAATCCTGTGACCTGCCGGGAGAAGTTGCGCATGATGGCGTGAAGACGCTCGCGGTCCTGGCCGGTGGCGTCGTCGCCTTTCATCAGGTCAGACGCGGGCCGGTAGGAAACATTCTTGTGAAAGCGCGACCCGGTCTGCTTCTGGGAAAGCAGGAAATCGATATCTCCTTTAGGAAAATCAAACGGCGCAGTTCGAGAAAACAGGACCTTGCCCTGCTCCAGTTGCTCGCAATACCAGCGGCCCTGCTCCGGGGTATACGCCGCAACTTCCACCATTGCAGAAGAAGGATTCGTCGCCATGGCTAATCATACCGCGTAGCAAAGAGTTGCAGCCGCAGGAGGCCTTCAGGCGTCTGCTGCGGCTGCCTGATAAGCGATTTCTAAGGCGATTTCCAGCCCAAAAGCGGCCCTTTATGGACCAAATGACGCCCAAAATGGATGTAACCTTAAAGAGAGTGGTTTCTCTATTCCTATGTACGCGGAGGTAAGCAGTGACGACCATCCCAATGATCGCTGCAGCGGCCCAGTCAGAGCTCAAAGACGAGGAAGTGGTAGCCCGGGTATTGTCGGGTGAGACCGCCCTTTTTGAGATCCTGATGCGGCGCTACAACCAGCGTCTGTACCGTGTTTCCCGGGTGATCTTACGGGATGATGCAGAAGCAGAAGACGTGATGCAGGATGCTTATGTCCGCGCTTATGAACATTTGCATCAGTTTGCCGGAAAGGCGGCTTTCTCCACCTGGCTTACGCGGATTGCCATCCACGAAGCGCTGGCGCGGAAACGCCGTCGCGGGCGCCAGGAAGAACTTGATGCTTTGCCGATGAACGGAGAGTCCATGTCCATCATGAAATCTTCAGCTCCCAGTCCGGAAGACTCCACAGCCACGACCCAGGCGCGGGAACTGCTGGAACAGGCCATTGAGCGCCTGCCTGAAACCTATCGCACTGTAGTGGTGCTGCGCGAGGTGGAAGAAATGAGCGTGGCGGAAACGGCCACCAGCCTGGGAGTCACAGAAGCTGTGATAAAAACCCGGCTTCATCGCGCCCACGCCATGTTGCGCAAAGAGCTTTACTCGCGCGCCAAAGACCGCGCTACAGACCTTTACCAGTTCCACGCTGTGCGTTGTGACCGCGTGGTGAAGGCCGTATTTGAAAGAATTCAGGGCAGCAATACACCCGCAAAATCGCTCCCGATTAATTAGCTCCTGTTGTTCTTTTATGGCCGGCGGTTTCACGCCGGCCAGTTTTCTTTTTAGAAGTTTCTCATCGCGCAACTCACGCCACATTGCCGTCGCGTTACGGAAGGCACTTATCCCATTGCCGCAGGCTGCGGACTGAGGTATAAGAATCCGGCAGCTTTCCTTAAACAAATAAAGTGGGGGTCTGGATGCGGTATTTGCGCCTCAGTTTGAGATTATCTGTCTTCCTTTTGTTAAGTGCGGCAACACAACTCCTTGCCTACGATGACTGGCAGCCAATCACCCCGGAAGACCAGAAGATTACCTCTGCATCGGCCAATGGCGCGGATGCAATCATCCTTTATCACGAGGAGGTCTCTGACGATAATGCTCGTCACCGCAATATCTACATGCGCATCAAGATCCTTTCAGAAAAGGG
>DASUBD010000212.1:0-5179 GCA_035763445.1 Candidatus Angelobacter sp. | reverse complement strand
CTGGGAATCCACCGCAATGAAACTCCGCCGCGGAAAGTGTCAGTGGTATTCAGTGTCGGTTGAAACAGCAGTGGTTCTGTTCCCTCATGCACCGTGCTGAAGGTTGAGCCTTCATTCACCACCCTTGACCATCCCATGCGGACCCGCACCGGCGCTGCAGAAAACAACTTGAGATCAACATCCGTCATGCGCCGCGTCATCAGGAATTCATGAGGCGACTCAAGCACGGGGATGTTGGGAACCGACGTATCCGGGTTCAAGGGATTCGCCAGCAGGTTATAGTCAAAGATGTTCTGGTCACGCCGGAAACTGACGTTCAGGTTATACAAGGTGCCTTTCAGCATCTGCAGCCTGCTTACATTGTTTGGATCGCCTCCGTAACCAAAATTAGAAAATGAGAGGTCATCAAACAACATTCCACTGTGCTGCGGCGAATGCATGTCCAGCGTGTATTCCAGCAGCCGGGGACCGCTGCCCAGGTTGACGAACGTGTCCCACATGCCCTGGTTGCCGGTGAAGTCACTGATGCGTCCGCCGAATTCGGCGCTCTGCTTTATGTCAAAACCGAGTGCCGTAGTTTCTTCCTTGGGCGTTGGCTCGGGATATTGCGGCGCATCGCTTGACTTACGTGCCGAATCCGTTGTGGGTCCCTGCGTCATCTGCACTGAGGTGTTGTCCTGTCCGTATGAGGGCAACGCCCAGGCTAACGCTACCAGCATCAAGTACCCGCAAACTCTTACAAAACGATTGCAGACTGCCATTAGGCACCTCACCTTTCCCTAAGGCTTGAAAAAGAAATGGTCAGAATTAGAGCCATGAATTGACGTGTGGCACATGGTGCATGCCTGGTATTTTTGCGCTTGATTATGGAACGAGGGTATTGCCGGGGCTGCCGAGTCCACTGTGAATGTGTGGCATTCCAGGCAAAGGAGGTTGACGTTGGCGCGCTTCAACAAGCGCGGATTCGGCGACCCGTGCGGAGTGTGGCATGCTACGCAGCCTTCTGTTTTTACCGGCGCGTGCTCAAAGGCAAACGGGCCTGCCTTGTCAGTGTGACAATTGAAGCAAAGCGTGTCCTGCGCATTGGTGGCGCGGAGCTGTTTGGTCTGGAAACCGCCATGAGGATTATGGCAGTCAGTGCACTTGATCAGTCCTTCATTTACCCTGTGGTGAAACGGCTTGGAAAAATCAGCTTTCTTTTCTAAATGGCAGGCGTAGCACATTTGCGGCTGCGTTGCCTTCAACAGCCGGCGCTCAATTTTGGGATGATGTGCTGAATGGCAGTCCAGACAACCAACGTTGTTCTTCAAGTGCTCTGAACGAAGAAAATTGGCGTGCTCCTCGCCGAACTCGTGGCAGGTAAGGCATCGTTTTGAGGATTCCTGGCGCGAGAGGCCGCCGAAACGAATGATTTTTTCCGGATCGCCGGATTCGGCATGCTCTTTCCCGGGGCCATGGCAGGCTTCGCATCCCTGCCACTGAGGACCATGCTTATCGGTCAAGGTCTTCCAATGCGGTCCCTTGTCAAAGGTTTTCGCGATGTCCTCGTGGCAGGTCTTGCACGTGTCCGTGCCAACGTACTTTGAGGCATCCGCGGTATAGATTTCCTGTGCCAGTTTGGCTGATGTTTCATCACCAGCCGGCTTATGCTTTTTCTTGTCTGCGGTATTCTGCGCCGGCGGTTGTTGCTGACCTGTCCCCCCGGCTTGTGCCAGACCGAGCGCTCCAAAAATTACAACCAGTGTAAGCACCCACGACATCTTTCTATAATTCCGTTGTGCCATTGGCTTCCTCGCAGCTTTCCAATTTTTGTCGCCCCCTGCACTGTATGTAGAACATCAGTTTGGGGTCTGTGATGTCTATCACAAACTGCAAAGTCTTGTCATTAGCTGCCTTAGTACCATTAATAATCCGGAAGGAACGTGAACACCTGCTCTCCCGTTACCAACAACTCTGCTTTCCTTGCTTCAGTTTGCTGCGGCGCCGTAGCCCTCCCCCGCGGGCCCGCGGCGCCGCGCACTTTGCGCTTCTTGTTGGTTTGTATGATCGCGCTACGTTGGAGAAAAAACTGTGATGCTGGTCACTCTTCAGCAGCTGTTTTTGCGCGCGCGCCGCGCATACGCCCGTGAAGTGGTCTTAAGATGATGTTCTGCCAGTTCCAGGTCAGAGCTTAGAATTTTTGCGATGGCAAAGTAGATTTCGGGATGGCTTTTTACGAGCTCCATGAAGCAGGCCTTGGATATGATGGCCACGCTGCAATCACAAACACACAAAGCGTCGATGTCAGGCCGCTCTCCGGAAATGAGACAGCGAAGTCCCAATACCTTGCCCGGACCTGCGGTACCAAGAAAGACAGAGTCTCCCTGCGATGGCAGAGAGAGACGCACCTCACCGGAGCGAAGGATCACGAGGCGCTCAGGGTCTTCTCCATGTCTCATCGCCAGCGTGCCGGCTTTCAGCATCGCTGGAGACTCGCATTGGCGAAGCAACTCAACCAATTCAGGTGATAACGGAGCATACAACTCATTCGCGGATTCCCTGGATGTGATTGCTGGTTCCATACTAAGAAGGTTTTAACGCGAAGTCTTCGGCAGGTATGTGACCACACTCACGTCGAAGTGTGACCATCACAGGGATCAGGTGGTTACCACGTTCTCCAGAGCTGGCTTATTGATCCACCAGGTTGCGCCCTTTATTTTGAGAAATCCTTTCCGCTTGAAATCACCGAGAGTGCGCGAGACAGTTTCGCGCGAGGTTCCCACGAATTGAGCAATCTCTTCCTGAGTCAACGTTACGCGGATGGGGATTTCTCCAGGCTTGGTGTGGCTCAGCGCCAACGGATGCTCTGACCATACAAGGATCAGCTTGGCCAACTTTTCCGGAACGGAGTTGGAATGCCCGAGCGACCGGATCTCCTGATAAGCGCAATGGCAATTATGCGTGAGCTGCTGCGCCACCTTCATGCCTACTTCGGCATTTTCCTGGATAAAGCGCAAAAAATCACGCTGAGGTATGAAGTTGGCCTGGCTCGTTTCGAGCGTTTCCACGGTGCACTCGTAAGGTTGATTGGAAACAATGGCCGTCAAGCCCAGCACTTCTCCAGGTTCGGCAATTCGCAGGATAATGCTCTTCCCTTCCGCCGACGTGGTGGAAAGTTTTGCTTTGCCGGTACACAGCACGTAAATGCCGCGCGGAGCCTGGCCCTCGAGACAGAGCAGTGTGCCCTTTGGATACACTGAAGAGGTTTTCAAGGACTGCAACGCCTCCAGAACATCATCCGGCAGATTGCAAAACAGCCTGTCTTCGCGGAATTCACACGTGAGACAGTTTTCCATGATTCGAAAGGCTGCCTTGTTGGCCATTGCGGCCTCCTTCTGGCGTACCTACAATTCTCGTAGCCGGCGTCACATTTGCCTGTGACGGACGTCACACCTTGTCACAAAAAGGCGCACAGCCAAACCTGAAACTGAAGAGGAAGATCCCGAACCAATGCAAGCGAAAATGCCTGTGTCACACAGTTGTTGTGCAGGGGTGATCTGGATCACAGCACGATCAGACGTTTACTCGCAGACTTTGGTTCAGGGATGATACGGGAATGGTGGCCCCGTGACGCCCCGCAGTTCTCCTGGCGCAAGATCCTGAAGCCGCAGCCCGAGGGGGGGTGCGGTGGGGTGAGCCTGCTGCTCAGGAGAGGAAGCAGCGCCCAGCATTCCGGCGCTGCTTCTTTCTTTGTATGAACTGGCGGCACAGCTCCTCAAAATAACGGTGATGACGCGCACAGGCTGCGCGAGAACTCCGTGATTATTCTGAGAACTGGCCGATTCATTTCTACTTCATAAACCGGCTCACTTGAAGGAATGTTTGATGTCGAGTCTGACGGCAATAGAACAAAGGCCACACTTGGTCAGTTCCAGTCCGGCTGGTCTCACGTCGCGGGAAGCCGCAGAACGGCTTGCGAAGTTCGGTCCCAACGATCCGGCGCCGCAGCGCAGGCAATCCATTGCTGCTGAGTTACTCCTGCTGTTCATCAATCCCCTGGTCATCATTCTGTTGCTGGCCGCTGTTATATCCGGATTCATCGGTCAATTGGTTGACGCCGGAATCATCATCTCAATGGTGCTGCTGGGAATTGGAATCAACTTTTACCAGACCTACCGTTCGAAAGTGGCAATAGAAAGTTTGCGTGCCCGAGTGGCGCCAACAGCCACAGCATTGCGGGATGGGCAATGGCAGGAAATCAATCGCGTAAACGTGGTACCGGAAGATGTTGTCCGGCTCGCCGCGGGAGACCTGGTTCCCGCTGATGGCAGGCTGCTAACAGCGCGCGATCTTTACGTACATGAAGCTGCGTTGACGGGTGAGTCTTTACCGCGCGAAAAAACCGCTGATCGCGATGGCAAGTCCTCCGTCGAGCAAGACGACCATCTGGTTTTTCTGGGCACATCAGTGGTCAGCGGAACAGCAACTGCAGAAGTGATTGCCACCGGAAGGCGGACTCGATTCGGCGATATAGCCGACCGGCTTGCCGCCCGTTCAGAAGAGACGGCCTTTGACCGCGGGTTGCGGCATTTCGGCGCCCTGATCATGCGGACGGTTCTTTTTCTTGTGCTCTTTCTCATGGTGGTGAGCATTGCACTCCATCACGACGCGCTGGAGTCGCTGCTCTTTGCCGTGGCGCTTGCTGTGGGACTCACGCCAGAGTTTCTGCCCATGATCACCTCCGTCACTCTGGCCAGAGGGGCCGTGGTAATGGCGCAAAAGAAAGTCATCGTCAAACATCTCTCCGCCATCCAGAACTTCGGAAGCATTGACGTGCTTTGCAGCGACAAGACTGGAACCCTCACGCGAGGCAACATGGCGCTGGAGGGTTCTTTTGATTCCTTTGGACATGCTTCACAGCGACCACTCGAACTAGCCTATATCAACAGCCAGTTTGAAACCGGCATTCGCAGCCCTCTCGATGCAGCCATTCTCAAAGCTCCTTTGCCCGCTCCCGCCGGATACGTGAAGCATGACGAGATTCCCTTCGATTTTGAACGCCGCCGGCTTTCGATTGTGGTGGAACGCGACGCAGCCTGGACGTTGATCACCAAGGGCTCACCGGAAGGCATTCTCCCTCTCTCGCGCACTCATGAAACTGCCGGGCAGATCCGCCCGATTACTTCCGATGATGTTGCAC
>DASUBD010000211.1:0-5934 GCA_035763445.1 Candidatus Angelobacter sp. | reverse complement strand
CGGTGGGTTGAGAACCCTGTCCGTACCGATTTCTGAAAAACAACTCTGGGATTCCCCCGAACTCGCATCTAAAATGGTCAGCCAAAGCAGCTCATCCTTTGGGGAGGCGAGCGCAATGATCAGGATCATCACCATCGAGCGGGAGTACGGCTGCGGGGCGGCCGACATTGCCAAACTGGTCGCCGAGCAACTGGAATGGCGGCTTTGGGACCAGGACTTGACCAGCGAGATCGCCCGCCTTGCCAATTGCAAAGCCAGCACAATTGAAGAACGTGAAGAGCGCCGCGATCCGCTTTATTACCGTCTGCTGAAATCATTTGCGCGGGGCTCCTATGAAGGCAGCGCCAAAATTGATCCCGTGATGCTTGATCCTCTCCAGTCATTGGATGCTGACACCATTGTCAGGATCTCCCGCCGCGTGGTAGAGAAGGCTGCTTCAGAAGGAAACTGCGTTCTGGTAGGCCGCGGCTCGCAGCATTTTCTTCAGGACCGCGAAGATACTTTGCGCTTCTTCCTTTATGCGCCGCGGGAGGACAAGATTCGCCGCCTGATTGACCAGGGCGTTCTCCAACGCGAGGCTGAGCACCAGGTGGAAACTGTGGACCGCGAACGGGCCGCGTTCATCAAGACTTACTTTCAAGTGGAATGGCCGAACCGGAACGTCTACCACGCCATGTTAAATACCGCGATGGGCGACGACGTAGTGGCCAAAGCCATACTCAGCTTCATGAGCGCCCACCCCGAACGGAAAGCAGCCTGATCTTTCCCGAGTTCGCGTTGATTGGCGGCTAAAATCTGTCTTCAGCTTTTCCCGGCCGGGTCATCAACTCGCGAATAGCATCATGCGGTGATTTGCCATCGTGCAGGATTGCGTACATCTGTTCGGTAATGGGCATCTCCACCCTGTAACGCTTACCCAGTCCAATAGCAGCGTTGGTGGTCAGTACACCCTCAGCCACCATGCCATGCATACCGGCCATAATCGAATCCAGCTTCTGCCCCTGCCCCAAAGCTATGCCGACACTGCGGTTGCGCGAGAGTCCGCCCGTGCAGGTAAGCACCAGGTCGCCCATGCCAGCCAGTCCCGCCATGGTTTGCGGTTTTCCTCCGCACGCCACCGCCAATCTTGTGATCTCCACCAGACCGCGGGTAATAAGAGCGGCCAGCGCATTGTGGCCAATGCCAAGTCCTTCACAGATGCCGGCGGCAATTGCAATCACGTTTTTGAGTGCGCCGCCCAGCTCCACTCCGGTGAGATCGTCATTCACGTAGATACGAAAAGCCGGATCGCTGAACTCCTTCTGCACCTGCGCCGCAAGCTGCAGGTCGGTTGAAGCAACTGTGACAGCGGTCGGCTTGCACTCCGCTACCTCCCGCGCGAATGAAGGGCCGCTGAGGGCGATCACCTTTGGCTGGAAACCACAGTAGCGCTCCACCACTTCATGAATGACCTCGCTCATTCGCAGGAGCGTGTCATTCTCCACCCCTTTGGTGGCGCTCACAAAAAGCATCTCCGGGCGCAGCCACTGCGCCATGTGTTCGAAGCTGCGCCGGCAGTGGTGCGATGGCATCACGCTGACAACTATCTCAGAGCGCTCGAGAGCCTCGCAAAAATCGTTGTGGGCAGTGATATTTGCAGGAAGGGAGACTCCGGGGAGAAACAGATTGTTCGAGTGGCATCGGCTGACCGATTCGCAAACTTCTTTTTCCAGCGCCCACAAACGGACCTCATGGCCTCCGCGACGCGCCGCCACCACGGCCAGCGCGGTTCCCCATGCTCCGCCTCCAATCACCGTGATCCGGCTCATGCCTGCTTCTCCGCAGCGGGTGGCTTGGGACTGCCGAACCGGTTCTCATTTCCCGCCATCAGCCGGCTGATGTTGGCGTGATGCTTGATCACCACGATCAGAGAGATGAGGCAGGCAGGCAAAAGCGCCTCCCAGTCCGTCGTGGCGAGGAAGTAGGCTGCCACTGGAAAAGCGATGGCCGCCAGAATGGAGCCAAGCGAGACGTAACGGCTCAGCACCACTACAAGAATAAAGATCGCCAGCGAGACCAGGACCGCCTTGGGAAACAGGACAAGAAAGACTCCCAGCGCCGTTGCCACTCCTTTTCCACCTTTGAACTTGAGCCATACGGGAAAGATATGTCCCAGCACTGCGGCCAATGCTGCCACAGCCATCAACCGCGTCCATTCGACGCACGGACCATCCGAGCAGTAGTTGAGACTTGTGTGACCCAGCACTGACGCGAAAGCCACCGCCGCCATTCCCTTAAGGGCATCGAGCGCTAGGGTGGCAACGGCGAGACCCTTCGAGCCAGTGCGTGCCACGTTGGTCGCGCCGATATTGCCGCTTCCCGTAGCTCGAACATCTTCTCCACGGAACAGCTTTACCAGCACGAACCCAAATGGAATGGAGCCTAACAGGTAGGCGATGACAACGGTAATGAGGTAGAGCGTCAGCATGTCTTATTCTTGTCCTACCCGATCTCGGCGATCATGGCGTTCCCTCACCCGAGCGGATACCTCTGCAACTTGGTGTACTTCGATCCTCCCGGTCCGGGCTGGCTCTGGTACAACCAGAACTCGCGCGCGGTCATTGTACCGAATTGCGGAGTCTCTTCGGCCGTAAGCAACGGCGCCAGTCCCTTCAGGCTCTGCGGATCACGCGTGCTCGCGCGGCCCAGCGTGAGATGAGGGCTGAACGCGCGTTCTTCTCGCGCAATGCCGAGTTTTTCCGTGGTCTTGTCAATTGTTGCAGCGAGACATGGCAGTTCCTGGCCGGATTGAACTCCCACCCAGAAAACCCGCGGCGACTTGGGCCCGGGAAAGAAGCCTACGTTCCCGAAACTCACTTCAAACGCCGGCTCTTTCACGGCATTCAGCGCTTTTTTGATTTCCTCCGGCCTGGGATCTTTCACTTCACCAATGAACTTGAGCGTCACATGGAGTCCTTCCACTCGCGCCCAACGCGCATCTCCGGCATAGGATCGGACGCGCTCCATGTATTCCGCAAGCCGCTTGCGGATTTCGCCCGGGATATCAAGTGCAATGAAGAGTCGCATCACATTAACCTGTGTCGTACCATGTCGAGCGCCTGCTGCGTGGCCCAGTGGCGAATGCGGTCGCGGTCGCCCGGATATTTTCGCTCCACCACCTCTGTTTTTTTCTCATCTGACAAGGCTACATAAACCAGACCGACCGGCTTCAGTTCCGTGCCACCGCCGGGCCCCGCCACTCCGGTAATTCCCACGCCAAAAGTTGCTTTGCACTTCTTTCGAATGCCTTCCGCCAGGGCGGTTGCAACTTCTGCGCTCACCGCCCCGTGCTTCTCTATGAGATGAGCGGGAACGTCGGCCAGCGCTGTCTTTAGCGAGTTGTCATAAACCACTGCACCGCCGACGAAGTATCGCGAACTGCCCGGTACTGATGTGATCCGCTCAGCCAGCAATCCACCGGTGCAGGATTCTGCCACCGCCAGGTTGGCTCCGCGCATGCCGAGGTAATAGCCCACAATCTGCTCCAGGCTCTCGCCCTTGCTGGAAAAAACGGCGTCATCGAATTCATCTTCCAGCGCCTCCGCCAGTGAATCAACTTTCTTTTGCGCTTCCTCCAGCGAATCTGCCTGGGCCTTCAGGTGCAACTGCACTTCACCCGGCGTGCCGGCCAGGATGGTGGTTTCTACATCCGCTCTCTGCTTGTAAATGGCAGCCGCCCGCTTGTCTGCCATGGACTCGCCAATCATGGCAATCTTTAGCTCTCGCGCGGCAATGTATCGTGGGGGCGTAAGCCTGCGCAGCCGGAAGAGGCACTGCTCTTCAAACATGGCTTTAAGTTCGTGCGGCGGGCCGGGGAGCAGGATCACAATGGCTTCGCCGCCTTCATCATGAAGATGCAGGAACTGTCCCGGGGCGCTCCCTCGGGCATTGGAGAGAACCTCCGCGCCTTCGATAACGTCCGCCTGCTGGACGTTGTTGTCTGACATTTTCCAGCCCCGAGCGGCAAAGCGCGCCCGTAAGCCTTCGACAATCTGCGCGTCACGATGGAGTCGCCGGCCCAGCGCTTCGGCTGCGCATTCGCGGGTGAGGTCATCTTCAGTCGGGCCCAGGCCTCCCATCAGGATCACAATATCCACACGGGACAGAGCCACCTGTATGGCCGATGTAAGATGCGCTCGACGGTCGCCGACCACCGTTTTGAAGCTGACCTCCACACCCAGTTCGTTCAGCTTCTGCGTGAGATAGAGCGAGTTAGTGTCCTGGCGAAACGGAGTCAGCAACTCCGAGCCAATGGCAATGATCTCAGCGTTCACACCAGCATTTTAGATGAGTGACAAGGGTTGAATACCCCAGGAGAGATGGAAAACCGAGCTGGTGGTGGCAAGCACTGCGCCGCCGGTCCGGGTAAATGTGAGCCCCACAAGATTATGGCCGGAAATCACCAGCGAAGCATGGTTGTCAGGCGTGATGCGCACAATGCCGCGCTTGCCCGCGAGTGAGGCCGCGACATAAAGGTTTCCCTGGGCATCAAACGCAAGCCCCTGCGGACGCCCCAGTCCACGGTAGAACACGCTGACCGTTCCGTGGGAATCTACAGTGTAAATCGCATCAAAGCTTGAGGTGGTTGGCCCGCTCACATAGAGCAGCCCGTTGGGCGCAAATGCCAGATGATACGCAGCGACGCTTGGCTCGAGCGTGGCGTGGACAAAAATCTGGCGGTCCGGGGCGATGCGCCAGATCGTCCCGCTGCGGTCACCGACGTAAAGGCTGCCTTCCCGGTCAAACGCTATTCCCGTTGCAATGCCCATTCCTTCGGCGTAGGTGCTGATGCTTCCGTTCGGAGCCACCCGGTAGACTGTGCCGTCGTAACGTGACGACACATAGAGCTGCCCGCTGCTGTCAAACGCCATGCCGGTAGCGTTCATCAGGTCAGAGAGGAACGGCTTCACGTTGTAATCGGTATCGATTTTGTAGATAGATACCGGAACCTTCTGCCCGCGACCGCCGGAGAAAGTAACGAAAATATTGCCTTCGAGATCAATGGCCGGGTTCGCCACAGGATGAAGGTTTTCCGCCAGCATCTGGGCAATCTTGATCTCGCGTGCATTGCTCGCGTGCCCGTTGCTCTGGATGATCACCTGTCCGGAGTGCGCGCCATAAGGCACCCGGGCGATCACAAAATCCTCAGAACTGACAACGATAGATCCGGGAACGCCGGTGAACGTTACTTCCGGGCGTCCCAGTTTGGGCGGTTTGAGGGCCTTGCCGATAATACGCACTTCTCCTCCGGGCAGCGCAGCCGCAGGCTCAATTGCCTCAATAAAAGGATTTCCATCAACGTTTTTCCGGCCGAGCAAGGTATCAGAAATGCCCATGGAGATTCATCGCGCAAAGAAATGCAGCCACAGCTGCAGCAGGACCAGCGCGTATAGTCCTGCACCCACATCATCCATCATGATACCGGTTCCATCTGGCAGCTCTTCCAGGCGGCGCAGCGGAAACGGCTTCAATATGTCAAAGCTACGAAAAAGTATAAAACCGGCAAGCAGGTAATTCCAACTTAGCGGGGCGCCAATCAACGCAATCATCTGCCCGGCAACTTCGTCAATCACAACAAAACCGGGATCTTCACGCCCGCTTTCCCGCGCCACCACCGTGGAAGGCGGGATGCCGACCAACGTGACCGCCACCGCAATCACAATCGCAGCGGGAACAAGCCAGGGCGGCGGGATGAAATGGGCCGTCACCCGCCACAGAACCACCGTTACAGCAGAAGCCCACGTGCCGGGGCCCGGATACATATGGCCCACGCCAAAGAACGTCGCCAGCAGCCAGGAACCGCGCGACTTCGAATTTTTGGCGAACGCGGCTTGCATCCAACCCAGAATACGTGATTGTCGCGGGTGCTGTCATGGAACCTGGCTTGCAGGTACA
>DASUBD010000210.1:0-22935 GCA_035763445.1 Candidatus Angelobacter sp. | reverse complement strand
AGCATAGCTGGATATTTTGTTCCTGGCTTCACATGCTGGTAGGGAGAATATGCGTATAAGAACTTGAACTGCTCAGGATCGGCAGCATTACCGTACTCAAGCAGCGCCGGAGGATTATTGTTCCTGGTGAACTTGTAATAGCGCACCATATCCAGGTCGGGATGCCAGCAGTCCACGGCGCGAAAGAGTTCCGGACGTTGCGTGGTGACTGTTCCCACGAGCAATCCACCGTTGCTTCCGCCCCTGATGGCCAGCTTTTCCCGTGATGTGTACTTGTTGTTGATCAGCCATTCTGCGGCGGCAATGAAATCATCAAAGACATTCTGTTTCTTGTCGAGCATGCCTGCGCGGTGCCATGCCTCACCAAATTCGCCGCCACCGCGGAGATTAGCCACTGCATAAAGACCACCTTGTTCTATCCACCACGCGATGAACGGATCAAAGCCGGGCGTGAGGCTCACGTCAAAGCCGCCGTAGCCATACAGAATTGTGGGAATGCGCCCGTTTGGTTGCATACCTATGCGATGGATGAGAAACATTGGTACCTGTGTGCCGTCTTTCGACTTGTACCAGACCTGTTCGGTTGTGTACTTGTCAGAGTCAAACGGAACCGGATTGCGAAACCATAAGGAGCGCTTTCCTGATGAAGCGAAATATCTGTATATCGAGTAAGGGACGGTATAAGAATTAAAGGCGAGGCCGCCTTCATCCTCTCCAAATCGTCCGTAAATCTGAGCGGAACCCGCGGACGGGAGTTCCACTCTCCCCAATGCCTTGCCGTCCATAGAAAAAATGGATATCTGAGTAGTGACATCGTGCAGATAGTTCACATAGAGTCTGTCGCCAATCAGGGAAAATCCCTGGATCGCATCCTTCTGCTCGGGAACAATCTCCTTCCAGCGCTCGCGCTCAGGATGATGCAAGTCAATCTTCAGAATTCGATGATGCGGCGCTTGCCAATCCGTATCGACAAGCAGGACGTCTCCTGCAAATTCGACATTGAAGTGCGAGTTCAGTCCTGTAATCAGCGGGAGAAACTCGCTATTTTCAGGCTCCAGGTTTTTGATGTAGATCTCATCGCTTGCCCACCCTTTGCTGACCAGGGCCAGCAGATAGTGTCCATCACGAGATGCGATCGGATCGATCCAGGTGTCCGGGCCATAGCCTTTGCCAAACAATTCAGTATCAGAGGCGGGATTCGTGCCCAGCTTGTGGTAGTAGATACGCTTGCCTATTTCGCGGTCGCTTTTGGCATAGAAAAAGCCAGAGGCATCTTTCTTCCAGTTAACATTCAGATAAAAACCGCGTGGCATCACGTCGGGAAGATCCTGGTGCGTCTGTAGGTCAAGAATGTGCAACTCCGTTTCGTCCTCACCGCCACGGCGTATGCTGTAGATCATCAGGCGGGCATCCTGGCTCGCTATGTACGTGCCGATGGAGGTGGTGTGGTCCGGACTCATAGGCAGCGGATCGAGCAGGAGTTCGTCCTGGCCATCAACTCCTTTGCGGCGGTAAATTTTCGATAAGTCCTGGCCTGCGCCGCGACGGGAGAAGAAATAATATCCGTTCTCGATATATGGCGCGCTCATGGAATCATGGTTGGCCATGGCCCACAGCCGCTGGAACGCGTGGTCGCGGACCGGCAGTTCGTCCAGCATTGAGTGGGTGTACGCGTCTTCTTGTTGCAGCCATTTCCGCGTTTCAGGACTTTGCTGGTCTTCCAGCCAACGATATGGATCCACGATCTCCACGCCATGAATCATTTCTTTCACGTTGTCCTGACGAGCGACCGGAAGCGCGGACTTTTTTGTCTGGGTTGAGCCCAATGCTGCAACAAAGACCAGGAAAGAGATGAGCCGCAGAACTTTTTGACCCTGCAAAGAATAGTGCATTTTGCTTCTAACCTCACTCATGATTGGTATGGACCATTGCGTTTGTTCGTCTCAGCTTGGCTGATATTTCCAGGCCATCATTCAAGGCCTTTCTGCGGTGTACTCCTAACCAGAACAGAAGCGGAACAAATCCCAGTCCGGCGCTCAGATGTTTGAGCGTATGCCCGCTCACGATTCCGCCCAGGTGGTATATCGGTTTGTCCATCAGTTCAAAAACTTTGGCTGCGACGTTGGCAGAGATGGCGATCACCAGCACGCCGGTTCCCTCGGACCTTTGCGCGCGAGACATGATCAGCAACAATATGCCAGTCAGTATCGCAAGTGCCTGGAACAGGGCATACCACCGGAGGTCGCCGTGGCCATGAACTTCGCTCCACCGCCAGTTCAGTACGCTGCCGATGCCCAGAACCACCAGCAAAGGCAAGATCCACGGTACGTGGCGTTTAGTGCGATCCATGATCAGGACAGACAGAAAGCCGGCCATTACCAGTGTCATGGGCAGCCTGTCCCAAACAAGGCGATAATTATCCGGGGAAAGATGATAGTACGCAGAGCCGAAGCCGGTCAGCAGCAGACCGGCAAACATCGTTGTGTACGCGGCCAGCACATCAGAATCCAGAAATCTGCGGTTTGCGCCAACGGACAGGACAAGTCCGGCTATTCCCACAACCACAAATGGCAGGTTTGAGAGAACGTCGAAGGCCCGTGGTATCCCGAACATCTGGCGCGCATCTGCGAATTGATGATAAGTGAGAGGTTGGGGAATCGGTTTCAGCGTTGCCGTGACAACAATCGCCCCAATCACGGTTAAGGCCAAAACAATCAGCCGCGCAGAAATGAGGTGAGTCGACGAGCGCATTTGGTCTTGCCGCTTAAATCGCATCTCGGTTTCAATCAGCCGCGGGCTGTGCTGGAACCGGGACCTTCTTCTCGCCCTTCAGTTCGGCCGAAGTTTGCAGGATGTTGCGAGTAGAGAATGCCTTGAAAAATCCCCAGCTACCATATTTCTCTTGAAGTTTCGGAAGCACATCGTCAACTATGGCCTGTCCGGTTTTTCCTTCTGCCTGCGCCTTCTCCACAGCGTCTCGCAAAAAGATGAGGTAGTCATGAAAATCGTGAACATCCTGCGGCGTCGCGATGTCGCCGTGACCGGAGACGAAAGTTGCCGAGGGATGTTCTGAGAGCAGAGTCTCCAGCGACTTGATCCATGCATCCGTGGTGGCATCAATCAGGTTCGGCAGATGCTTCTGCCAGACCAGGTCGCCGCCAAAAACCACATTGGCATCAGGTATGGTAACCACGGAATCACCACCCGTATGCCCAAGCATGTAACGCACATGCACCACTCGCGAACCAAGAAAAATATCTACAGCTTTTGTGTATACAAGGTCAGGAGGAACCAGGGCTTCCACGCGCGCTTTGGCTTCTGGCTTGGGATTGGGACCAAAAAACTTCAGGTTCTCTGTATTCAACCAGCCACGCAGGTTCCGTTGCGCAACAATAGTTGCGCCCTCTTGAGCAAAAACAGCGTTTCCACCCGTGTGGTCAAGGTGATAGTGCGTGTTGACTACAAAACGGATGGGCAGTTTCGTCACCTTACGGATTTCTGCCAGCAGTTCTTTCGCAGGCGCCACGTCCTCAAACGTATCCACTACGAGAACGGCGTTGCTGCCAATGACAAAACCCGCGTTGCTGCCGGCTTTACTGCCATCTCCGCTCACGGCGGCATAAACGCCGTCCGCCAGCTTCTTTACTGTGAAATCTGGATTATCAGCAGCCATTGCCAACGAAGAAAGGAGTACGAGCGAGCTGATGATTGCAGTGAGCCTGAATTTCATGCGGGTGATGGTAACACGAGCAGGGAATCAATCTCGTGAAAGCAATGTTTGCCGTTGAAAATGGAACAAGGAATAATTCAGGGAACTCGAAGCACAGCCATTTGTTTCCTGCCATCACAATTGATATCTTGATGGCACAGAAGCTCGGAGCGCTCCCAGGCCACAAAACATGAGCTGGCGTGGATTTATGCGTGGGTAGGGAACGATGAAATCCATTCCGAGCAGTCTCGCGTACTTCTAAGGAAGCTTGCAATGCGCGTTTCAGGCACGCAAGTGTCGAATCAAAAGGATGAAGCGGCCCTGATCACGCGGATTCGGGCAGGCGACGAGAGTGCCATGGCCGACTTGTATGATCGCTACTCCGGCATTGTTTATGGCGTGGCGCTGCGTGTGCTCGCGAATACAAGCGCTGCGGAAGATGTGGTCCAGGAGGTGTTTCTTCAGCTCTGGCGTAACCCACAGGCCTTTGATGCTGATCGCGGCAAGCTTGCGCCCTGGCTGGCCGTGATCGCTCGCAATCGGGCGATTGATCTGCTGCGCAAGCGTCCCATGGAAGATGATATTGATGAGTTGCCAATTTCAACCGGAGTCGATCTGGAAGATGAGGCTGCGCAGCGCCTGGCCATCAGTAAAGTACGGGGCGTACTGGGGCAGCTTCCTGCCGATCAGCGAAGGCTGCTGGAGATGGCATTCTTCGAAGGTTTGACGCATACGGAAATCGCCAGCAAAACTGGTGAGCCTCTGGGAACGGTCAAGACCAGGATCCGCTCCGGTCTTGTGGCGTTGAGAAAAGCATACTCATGAAGGACCACGCACAATACGCTGATTCGCTGGCACTCTATGCCATGCATGGGCTCGACGATGAACGTGAAATGGCTGAGCTGCGCGAACACCTCGGCTCGTGCGGTGAGTGCCGCCGGGAACTGGAAGCTTTGCGTGCTGATGTGGCGCTGCTGGCGTTGTCCACTTCCGGTCCGCAGCCGCCGCAGAGGTCGCGTGAGCGGCTCATGCAGGCGATTGCCTCAGAACCGCGAATCCAGCACAAGCATAAGAGCCGATTTGTGCTCGGACGTCTGCAGTCGCGCTGGCTTACCGTGGCGCCGATTGCAGTAGCGGTATTAGTGCTGATTGCGAGTGTGGCTCTGGTGCGGGAAAACCTGCATTTGCGCAATACGCGCGACCAGTTGGCTCGGGACCTTCTGGAACAACGGCAGAAAGCCGCGCTGGCCATGGAAGTCATGCAGATGATGAATGATTCCAGCCTGCCGCGCATGACCCTGGTTTCTGCTAAAAGCGCTCCTCAGCCACAGATAAAGATGATTTATCAGCCGCAAAAGGGCCATGTCCTCCTTATGGCCAACAACCTCCCTGCATTGCCGGATGATAAGGTCTATGAGCTCTGGTTGATCTCTGCTACTGACAATAAGCCGATGCCCGCAGGAACTTTTTCTCCTGATCAGAAAGGCAGCGCTCTGATGTTGCACGCAATGCAAGATGGCGGAATCCAGGCCAAAGCCTTTGCGGTGACCATTGAACCGCGTGGAGGCAGTCCCACGCCGACCATGCCCATTCAGTTCGCCCCGGCGGGATAGAGATAAAGCGCGTCATTTTCGGTCTCCAGCAGCGTCTGTCGCTACTGCTGTTGCTGCTTCCCAATTCGGCACTTTTTGGAACTAACCTTATTTTTTTGTGTTGACATCTCCATAGATAAGAATGCATATTTATACATTCTGCTGAATAATTATTCGTCATGGCTAAACTGGCGCGACAGCAAACGATTCTGGAACTCGCTCACGAAGCTCCTCTGCCCAACCAGCAGGAGCTGTGCAAGGTTCTTGCGCGGCGTGGCTTCCAGGTCACCCAGGCGACGCTGTCGCGGGACATTAATGAACTGCGGCTGGTGAAAACCCCTGACGGCTACATTTTGCCCAATGGTGATGCGCCCGCGGAGCCAATGCCCGCGGTTTCGCGCGTGCTGCGGGAGTTCGTGCGTGAAATTCGCCGGGCGCAGAACCTGCTGGTCATCAAGACCATTCCCGGCAGCGCGCAGCCCGTCGCCGTGGCGGTTGACAGTGAAGGCTGGGAAGAAGTAGTGGGCACTGTTGCAGGCGACGACACCATCCTCGTTATTTCCGGAAACAACAAGAAAGCCCGGCAGCTCCAGACTCGATTGGAAGGAATGCGAGCTTGATGCCCGCGAAAGTCCAACCCGCTGTAGTCGGGGCCACCGGCTACGCCGGCTTCGAGCTGGCGCGTCTGCTTTATCGGCATCCGCAAGTGAAGAAGCCTGTGCTGTTCACGCGCGACTCTGAAGCCTCAGGTCCCGTTCATCTTGACGAACTTTATCCTCACATTGCCGGAAACGGCGGCTTTCCCCTGGAGAAGTTTTCCTGGGAAAATCTGCGCAATAAGGGAGTCAATGTTCTTTTTCTGGCCACACCACACGAAGTTTCGCGCGAGTGGGTTCCGGAAGCCATGGCACAAGGGGTGCAGGTAATTGATTTGAGCGGAGCATGGAGGCTGGCCAATGCGTCTTCTCGTGCTGTGTATCAGTTCCATGATGAGAGCCCTCAACTTGCGGAACAGCTCACGGCCAGCGCGGTTTATGGGATTCCGGAACTGCATCGCGAGCGGCTGAAGAAAGCTTCTCTGGTGGCGAATGCCGGTTGTTACGCCACTTCCATCATTCTCGCGCTTGCGCCGCTGGTTCAGGCTGGTTTGCTTGATTTGCAGCATGGCATCGTATGTGACTCCAAGTCCGGCGTCTCCGGTGCGGGCAAGCAGCCCACGCAGAAGACGCACTTTGTTGAAGTGGCAGAGAACCTGTCTGCATATTCAGTTTTTAATCATCGCCACACTGGCGAAATTCTCGAGCAGCTTGGCCTCAGCGACGATCAACTGGTTTTTACCCCGCACCTGCTGCCGATTCCTCGGGGGATTCTCTCCACCATCTACGTGCGCCTGAAAACTACTGCAGAGCCGGTGGAAATTGAAAGCTGCATCCGTGATTTTTATTCAGGGTCGCCCTGGGTCCGGGTTTTCTCTCACGGCAAGCTGCCGCAGATTCAGTACTCGCTGCACACAAACTATTGCGATATCGGTTTCACGCTGGCGGCAGACGGGAAGCGCATGGTGATGGTCTCATGCCTCGACAATCTGCTGAAAGGCGCGGCCGGCCAGGCAGTACAAAACATGAATGTGATGTTCGGATGGCATGAGGAGGAGGGGCTGAGATGAGAATCGTGGTCAAACTTGGTGGCGCCACACTGGAGGACTCGGCTCTTCTGCAACGTGCCGCGCTGGCCGTGAAGCAACTGGCCGGTGAACATCAGGTGGCCGTGGTACACGGCGGCGGCGCGGCGCTTACACGCGTGCTGAATCAGATGGGGAAAACCAGTGAATTCATTGACGGCTTGCGTGTAACGGACGCGGAGACGCGCGACTTCGCGGTAATGGTCCTGGCCGGACATATGAATAAGAAGCTTGTGGCGGCGCTTTCCTCAGTGGGCCAACCAGCAGTTGGCATGTGCGGCGGTGATGGCATGGCTTTCCGCGCGCGCAAGAAAGCTCCCAATGGACACGATCTTGGTTTCGTTGGGGAAATTTCAGCCGCAGATCCGCGCTGGATTGAAACCATCTGGCAAGCCGGGTGCGTGCCTGTAATTTCCAGCGTCGCCCTCGGAAGCGATGGCCAGTACTACAACGTGAATGCTGATCAGATGGCATCGGCTTGTGCTGTTGCGTGCCACGCCAATGCTTTGATCTTTCTCACCGATGTCGCCGGTGTGAAAGATGCTGATGGGTTAGTGATTCGCTGGCTTGACCTGGGTACAGCTGCTCATCTGACACAGAAATCTGTGATTCAAGGGGGCATGTTGCCCAAACTTGATGCATGCAGGAATGCGCTGCTTCATGGAGTCAATCGGGTACGCATTCTTCCCGCGGCGGAGGTAGATGCTTTGCCGGAGTTTTACGTCACCAGAATTGAATCAGGCACGGAGGTTTTGGTCGCGTGAACCTGGAACAGGTAAAGAAACTCGAATCCAAGCTGCTGCTGGCCACCTATGATCGCTATCCCGTCCTGCTGCACAAAGGGCGCGGTGTGCACCTGTATGACGAAAAGGGCCGCAAGTATCTCGACTTTCTGAGCGGCATTGGCGTGAACGCTCTTGGTTATGCACATCCGGCGATCACCAGGACGATTGCACGGCAAGCGAAGCTGCTGGTCCACACCAGCAACCTGTTCTACCACGAGTACCAGGGCAAGCTGGCTGCGGCGCTAACCAAGATATCCGGTATGGACCGCGCCTTTTTCACCAATAGCGGCACAGAAGCATGGGAGGGAGCGCTGAAAGTCGCGCGAGCGTACGCCAAGGCACATGCGCCGCAGGGGACAGAGCCCAAATGGCGCATTCTTGCTCTGGAGCATGCGTTCCATGGCCGTACTTTCGGTGCGCTGGCGACCACGCACAAAGAAAAGTACCGCGCGCCGTTCGCACCGGTAGTGCCGGGAGTCGAGTTTGTGAAGTTCAATGATGTGGCCGACCTGGAACAGAAGTTTGATTCCACGGTTTGCGCCATCGGCTTTGAATTTGTTCAGGGAGAAGGTGGGGTACGGCCAGTCAGCAAGGCGTTCGCTCAGAAAGCGCAGGAACTGGCGCACAAGAACAATGCTTTGCTGATTGCCGATGAAATCCAGAGCGGACTGGGCCGCACGGGCCAGTGGTTTGCCTATCAGCATTACGGCATCCAGCCTGATCTGGTAACCGTGGCCAAGCCGCTGGCGGGAGGATTGCCATTGGGGGCGCTGCTGGCCAGCGAGAAAGCCTGTGGATGCATTCATCCAGGCATGCACGGCACAACCTTTGGGGGAGGACCGCTGGCGTGCAGCGTTGCGTTGCAGTTGATCCAAACCGTGGAAAAGCAAAAGTTGCTCAAGCACGTACGCAAATTGGGCGACTACATGCTCGCCGGCTTGGAGAAGCTGCGGAACAAGCACGATGCCATTACGGAGATTCGTGCATTGGGGCTCATGATTGGAGTGGAGCTTGATTCAGCCGATCTGGCGAAATCGGTCTTCCAGCAGATGCTGGAGCAGCGAGTGATTCTCAACCGCACGGATGAAACCGTGCTGCGCTTTCTGCCGCCTTTCATTATCAAGAAGCAGCACGTGGACGAAGTGTTGAAAGCTCTTGATCAGGCCCTGAGCAAAAACGCAGTGCAACTCGCCGGCGTGGCGCAACGGAGGACCAAATAATGATGCCTGCCAGACTGTATGACCTGAGCGCGATGACCGCGCCCCTGCAGCAACCAGTCGCATGCCGGGACCTGGTTTCCTGCCAGGATTTCTCGCCGGAAGAAACCGGTGCGCTGTTTGAGTTGACCAACATCATCAAACATCGGCCGGCAGATTTCCGCGGAGCCCTGGCCGGTAAGCAGTTGGTCCTGTTCTTTGAGAAGGCATCGCTACGTACGCGCCTGACCTTTGAAGCTGGAATGGCGAGTCTTGGCGGCACCTCATTGTTCATGGACCAGACTCGCTCACGGCTGGGTGAACGAGAACCTGTTTGTGATATCGCGCGCAACGTGGAGCGCTGGGTGGACGGCGTAGTGTTGCGGACGTATGAACACTCGACCATTACTGAGATGGCACAGAATACCCGCATTCCCGTGATCAATGCTCTCAGCGATGTCGAACATCCCTGCCAGGCTTACGCCGATTTCTTTACTCTGCAGGAGAAATTCGGTGATCTTCATCAGGTACATCTGGCTTATGTAGGCGACGGCAACAATGTCGCGCATTCGCTGATGCTGGCTGCTGCCAGCCTGGGCACCAGCATTTCCATCGCGACGCCTAAAGGCTACGAGCCGGACGCGATGATCACCGCAGCGGCAAAGACGATTGGGCGCTCCACCGGAGCCATCATTGACATCACTAATGATCCGGCTGCCGCAGTCACTGGCGCGAGTGCCATTTACACCGACGTGTGGGCAAGCATGGGGCAGGAAGACGAAGCTGCTGAGCGTAAGCAGATATTTGCGCCCTATCAGGTAAACCAGGAGTTGTTCGCGGTGGCGGCGCCGAACGCCTTGTTTATGCACTGCCTGCCGGCGCACCGCGGCGAGGAAGTTACTGCGGACGTGATCGATTCGCCGCGCTCGATCGTCTTTGACCAGGCGGAGAATCGTATGCACGTGCAGAAAGCCATTTTATTGATGCTGCTGGGCAGCGGCATGGGACGCGTTTCATCAAGGAGCAATCATGCGTGAGAAAGTAGTGCTGGCATACTCCGGAGGACTTGATACCTCCATCATCATTCCGTGGCTCAAAGAAAATTATCACTGTGACGTGATCGCCGTGATCGCCGACGTGGGCCAGGGAGATGACATTGACGCTGTCGTAGAAAAAGCCCACAAGACCGGCGCGGCTAAAGTGATAGTTGAGGATCTGCGCGACGAATTCCTGAATGACTATGTCTTTCCCGCGTTGCGTGCGGGCGCAGTGTATGAAGACAAATATTTGCTGGGAACCTCACTGGCCCGTCCAGTGATTGCCAAGCACCAGGTGGAAGTAGCACTGCGGGAGAATGCCACTGCTCTCGCCCATGGCTGCACCGGGAAAGGCAACGACCAGGTGCGCTTTGAGCACGCATTCCAGGCAATTGCCCCGGAACTGAAAGTAATTGCGCCCTGGCGTGAGTGGAATCTCAAATCGCGTGAAGACTGTCTTGACTACGCGGAACAGCGCGGCATCTCCGTAACGGCCAGCCGGGAAAAGATTCACAGCCGTGATCGCAATATCTGGCACCTGAGCCACGAAGGCGGCGAACTGGAAGATCCGGCCAACGCTCCGTATGAAAGCACGTGGCAGCTCACCAAGTCTCCACAGGAAGCTCCGGATCGGGAAGAGACTGTGACCATCTGCTTTGGCGCGGGAACCCCAGTCTCTGTGAACGGGCAAAAGCTGGATTCGGTCTCACTGGTCGAGTTACTCAATGAGATTGGAGGGCGCAATGCCATTGGCCGCGTGGATTTAGTGGAGAACCGCTTCGTCGGCATCAAATCGCGCGGCTGCTATGAAACACCGGGCGGGACTCTGCTGCTCACAGCCCATCGCGAACTGGAGGCACTCTGCCTTGAGCGCGACCTGATGCATTTCAAGCAGCATGTGGCGCTCAAGTACGCGGAACTCGTTTATTACGGCTTGTGGTTTACTCCGCTGCGTGAAGCGCTGGACGCATTTGTGGCCGAGACGCAGAAAGATGTGACCGGAAGTGTTACGCTGAAGCTCTACAAGGGCAACATTGCTTTGGGAGGCCGTGAGTCAGAGTTCTCGCTCTACCGGACCGATCTCTCCTCGTTCACCATGAGCGAAACCTACAACCAGAAGGATGCCGAAGGGTTTATTCGCATCCTCGGGCTCCCGGCACGGTCTCGGGCACGGTTGAAGCAGCAGCATGAGGTAACCAAGTGAAGATGTGGTCCGGCAGGTTCCGGCAGCCGCTTGATCAAAGATTCGAGCAGTGGCAGCGGTCGTTTCCTTTCGACCAGAAGCTGTTGCCGTTCGAACTGGCGGCGAGCCGCGCGCATGCCCTGACGCTGCGCGCCGCAGACGTGATTTCTGCTGACGAATTCAACCAGATCCTTACCGGCCTCCGGGAAATCAGCCAAAAAGCTACGGAAGATGCTTCTGGTTTTCTTGACGATCCGGAAGTAGAAGATGTTCATCATTTTGTCGAGAAGAAGCTGGTCGAGCTGATCGGCGAGATAGGCAAGAAATTGCACAGTGGACGCAGTCGCAATGAGCAGATCGCCACTGACCTGCGGCTTTTCGTACGCGAATCTATTGATCAATTGCTTGAGTCAATCGAACAACTTCTCGCGACGTTTTTGCAGCGTGCGGAGCAAAGCCAGACGGCCATCATGCCCGCTTATACCCACCTGCAGCGGGCCGAGCCCGTTCTGGTAGCGCATTGGCTGCTGGCTTATTTTGAGATGTTTCGGCGGGATGCGGAACGCCTGCGTGACTGCCGCAAGCGGGTGAACCAATGCCCACTGGGTTCCGGGGCAATCGCTGGTGCGCCGCTGCCGTTGGATCGTTCAATTGTGAGCCGTGAGCTTGGCTTTGAAAGACCTACGGCCAACAGCATGGATGCAACAAGCGATCGGGATTTTGTGATCGAATTCGTAAACGCGCTTTCGCTGCTGGGCGTGCATTTGAGCCGGTGGGCCGAGGAATTAATTCTCTTTGCAACGCAGGAGTATGGCTTCATCAAACTGCCGGAAGCGTACTCCACCGGCAGCAGCGCCATGCCGCAGAAGCAAAACCCGGACGCATTGGAGCTGATTCGGGGAAAATCAGCGCGGCTCATCGGCTGCCAGATAGCGCTCATAACTGCCATGAAAGGCCTGCCGCTTGCCTACAACAAGGACATGCAGGAGACGCAAGAGCCACTGCTGGATGCCGCTTTCACTGCCAGCGCCTGCGTTGAAATTGCCGCCGGCTTTATGCGATTCGTGGAATTTAACTACGAACGCATGCAGCAGGCATGCCAATCGGGCTCCATGAATGCTCTTGCGGCGGCTACCTATCTGGTGCAGCGCGGGGTGCCATTCCGCCAAGCTCATGAAATCATCGCGCATGCAGTACAGATTTGCGTGGAGAAGGGATGCCAACTGGAGCAGCTTACGCTTGAAGAGCTGCGCAGGTTCAGTCCGGCATTTGGTGATGATATTTACCGGCATTTAAAGCTCGAGGCCGTTCTGGAATGCCATGATGTGGAGGGTGGTACCGCGGTAAAGCGCGTCCAGAATGCGCTCCGGGAAGCGCGAGAGCAGCTTTCTGCACTGGAGGAAACTCATGTTACGCACGCGTAGGGCAATCCTGCCGGATGTGGAAGCAATTCACACAATCATTCATCCCTACGCAGAAAAGAACATCCTTTTGCCGCGCAGCCTGCCTGAGTTGTGCGAAAACGTACGCGACTTTGTTGTGGCGGAGCATGAGGGCCGCATCATTGGCTGCGGCGCTCTTCACCTTTACGGCATGCACCTGGCAGAAATCCGCTCGATTGCTGTGACAGCCTCGGCCAAAGGCCTGGGCGCGGGCCGAAAGCTGGTTGAGGCGCTCATGCAAGAGGCGGAACGGCATCATGTGACTTGCGTCTGTCTGTTCACTCGCATTCCGGAATTTTTTGCGCATTTGGGATTCAACATCGCCACCCGCGAGGCTCTGCCGGACAAGATCTACAAAGATTGCCGTCATTGCCCGTTTCTCTATGCTTGCGATGAGATTGCCATGTTCCGTGGCGAACTACCCCATCATACCGGCATTCGTAAGATTGAGCTTCCCATTCCATTGGTGAGGCTGGAAGCGTGAATGTAGTTCCGCCTCAGGGATTTCTTTTTTCAGCCTGCACCGCGGGAATCAAGCCGAGCGGCCGGCCCGACTTGGCCCTTGCGCTGGTTCCAGATGGTGGAACAGCAGCGGCGATGTTTACCCGCAACCAGGTGGTCGCAGCCCCACTTACGGTTGGACGAAACTATCTGCGCAGCTCAGGTGGACGAGTCCATGCCGTCATCGTGAACGCCGGAAACGCGAATTGCGCCACAGGGAAGCAGGGAATTCGTGCTGCCCAGACGGTATGCCGCCAGTTGGCAAAAAAGTGCGCCATCCGCGAACACCAGGTCTTTCCTTCTTCTACGGGAATCATCGGAGTTCCACTGCCGGTGGAGAAAATTTTCTCAGCGTTGCCGCGGTTGATCCCATCAGCGCAGGCGGGCAGCGAGGCTTTCTCGGCGTTTGCTGACGCCATCATGACCACTGATACGCATCAGAAGGTCGCCACGCAAACCATCGTGTACAACGGCATCACTTCTACTTTGGCGGGAGTTGCCAAAGGGGCGGGGATGATTCACCCGAACATGGCAACGATGCTGGTCTATCTGTTCACGGATGTAAACGCCACGCCACGCGAGCTGCAACAATGCCTGAAAGCAGCAGTCGATGAGAGCTTCAACAACATATCCATTGATGGCGATACGTCCACCAATGACACAGTGCTCCTTCTGGCCAGCGGAAAGAGCGGCATGGATTTGAAGCCTGTGCGCAATGAGTTTGAATCTGCGCTGAACAAGGTCTGCCGCTCCCTTGCAGCACAGATCATTGCTGATGGCGAAGGGGTAAAACACGTGGTGCGGCTGAAGATCGAACAGGCGCGTTCCCAGGCTGAAGCACGCCAGATCGCCCGAGCGATTGCCAACTCACCATTGGTCAAAACGGCGTGGGCAGGGGCTGATCCCAATTGGGGACGCATGCTCGCAGCAGCAGGATACTCAGGTGTGAAGATCAATCCTGAGCGCATCAGCATTTTTCTGGGCGACCAGCAGATATGCCGTCACGGAGCGGCTTGCACCTTTGATAAAGCGGCTGCTCATCAGTACATGTCAGAGCCGGCTTACGAGATACGCATCGCTTTGGGTGCGGGTTCAGCGAGTCTGGACTTTCTAACCTGTGACCTGACGCAGGAGTATGTTCGGTTTAACGCTGAATATTCAACTTAAAGCAATGCTTTAACAAGTCATGATATCTCCTCAGTGACTTGAGCCCGAAAACTGGGGTTTGAAAGCAGTTGTTGAATGCTGTTTTTGGGGCCTGTCGCCTGCTATGCTTACTCGCTTGCTTTTCCTTGATCTGGAGGCGCCAATTCACATGCGAAACATCCTGCTTTCTCTGGCCGTAAGCACGATGATCGTTCTCTCATCAGCAGCTCAGCAGTCTGCCCAGCCATCTGGAGCTTCAGGTGGAGCAGCAAACCCTCACTTTGACGGTTCGAGCTGGTGGAATTATGTGAAGGTGCTCGCGTCTGATGACATGGAAGGTCGTGAGACGGGTAGTCCCGCCCTGCGTCATGCCGAAGAGTACTTGGTTGAGCAGCTCCAGGCTGATGGATTGGAACCTGCAGGAGCAAACGGCTTCTACCAGACAATAAAATTTGAGTCCCGGCAAGTTGTGGAAAGTGGCTCGAGTCTTGCGCTCATCCGCGGCAAGCAGGTAGAGCCACTTTCGTTCAGTGATGACGCGTTTTTCAGCACACGCGTGGATTTGGCCCCCTCAGTGGAATCGCCGCTGGTCTTCGCCGGATATGGGTTATCCGTTCCGGAGAAGAACTATGATGATTTTGTCGGCCTTGATCTGAAGGGCAAAGTAGCAGTCATTGTTGCAGGGGCGCCCGCCGACATACCCGGCGCATTAGCCTCACACTATCAGTCACCCGCTGAGCGTTCCAAAGCTCTGCGTAAAGCTGGCGCGATAGGAACAGTCGTGATTCTGAATCCTGCTTCCATGGATATTCCGTGGGCCCGCATTTCGGCGAATCGCACCCATCCCAGCATGAGCCTGCAGGGCGCTGAGTTTGATGAGACCGCGGGGCAGAAGCTGTTGGTCATTTTCAACCCAGCTCGGGCTGAGAAACTGTTTGAAGGTTCCGGCCACAAGCTGCAGGAAATTCTGGATCTGGCAAAATCACGCAAACCTCTGCCCCGGTTCCCGCTGGCTCTTTCAATTCGGGCCAGCGCAGACGTGAGCAAGAAGGCGGTTGAATCTTTCAACGTTGTGGCCAAGCTCCGCGGCGGCGATCCCAAATTGCAGAACGAATATGTCGTGTTGTCGGCCCACATTGACCATATTGGAATTGGTGAGCCGATCAACGGTGATCGCATCTACAACGGCGCAATGGACAATGCCGCCGGAAGCGCAGTGCTGCTGGATATAGCAGCTGCACTTCGAAAAGCCAGCAATAAACCGCGTCGTTCGGTCCTCTTCGTCTTCCTCACCGGGGAAGAGAAAGGGCTCCTGGGTTCTCGTTACTTCACAGCGTATCCAACGGTAAAACCCAGTTCCATGGTGGCGGACATCAATATCGATATGTTCCTGCCGATTGTCCCCCTCAAAGTCCTAACTATTTACGGTTTGGGAGAATCATCACTCGGGGAGCTTGCAAAGGAAACAGCGCAGTCGCTGGGCGTACGCTCTCAGCCCGATCCCGAGCCGCAGCGCAATGCGTTCATTCGCAGTGACCAGTACAACTTTATTCGGCGAGGTATTCCCGCGCTGGCCATGGGGGTGGGGTTTGATCCCGGCTCTCCGGAACAGCAGGTCTTCAAGGACTGGCTCACGCGCAGGTATCATGCGCCTTCTGACGATCTGAACCAGCCAGTAGACCTGAGCGCGGCAGCCAAGTATGAGGATATTGTTCGTATGCTGATGCTGCGTGTTGCAGATAACCCGGAGCGTCCTGCCTGGAATCCAGACAGCTTCTTCCGTCGTTATGCCGGCATGGGAGCAGGCGGTCTTTGATCAAAGTCATACCGTCACGTTCCCTCTGTTGTGTTCTTCTGGCCGGGGTGGCACTTGCAGGACAGGCTGCACGCACAACCCGCACCGCATCTGTGCCCCAATACACATACAAAATCGTAAAAGTGTACCCACACGATCCCGAAGCCTATACACAGGGACTGGTTTACAAGGATGGCTATTTTTATGAGGGGACCGGGCTCAACGGGCGTTCATCGTTGCGAAAAGTTCGGCTTGAAACCGGAGAAGTCATCCAGCGAATGGATTTGCCTCCAGAATTTTTTGGTGAAGGCATTGCTCGTCTGGGAGGGAAGATATTCCAACTCACCTGGAAAGCAGGTACCGGATTTATTTATGACGCGCGCGATTTTCAGCTGCTGCGCAAGTTTTCCTATCCCGGAGAAGGCTGGGGCCTGACTACTGACGGCCACTTGCTTTATATGAGTGATGGCACTCCTGAAATTCGTGTGCTCAATCCTGAGACGCTCAGGGAAGTGCGGCGCATTAAGATCCATGACGGAGCTTCACCAGTCCAGGAACTCAACGAATTGGAATTCATCAATGGGGAGATATTTGCGAATATCTGGCAGACGGACCGTATTGCCCGAATTTCCCCCCGCACCGGGAAAGTGGTGGGATGGATTGATCTGAGCGGGATATTGAGTCCCATGTACCGCCGGACCGCCGATGCTGTGCTGAACGGAATTGCTTATGATCCGCAGGGCAAACGCCTGTTCGTTACCGGTAAGCTGTGGCCGAATATTTTTGAGATTACGCTGGTCAAAAAACAGTAATCGCGCGGGATCAGTTCCGCCCCGATTCGTAAATGATCCTGCCCTTTCTGATTGTGGTGACGACGCGGGACATTGCCATAATGTCCTGTGCAGGATCGCCATCCAGGAGCACCAGGTCAGCATCCATGCCGTTGGCAACGCGGCCCGTGGTTTTTGCAAATCCCAGTCGCTCAGCAGGCGCTGTGGTGAGCGAAGCCAGAATCTGCGGGAACGTCAATCCCGCATGCTTCAGTAGCGTGAACTCCCGCGTCAAGTCAGCGTAATTCGTGAGATAGCCAACATCGGTGCCGAAGAGGATTGTTCCGGCGGCATCGGCATAACTCTTTACCTCATGCAGAATTCCATCGTTAATCTCAGTGGCACTGTTAAAGAGGGCCAGAGTTGGGATAAGAGATACATTGGCCGCTTTCAGCCTGGTGACGACATCCGGTGTCCAATCGGGAGGACCCTCGATGGTGTGGGCAAGCACATCGACATGGCCTTTCAGCACGAGTTCAACCCCTTCAATCGTGGAAGGGTGAGCAAACACCAGCTTTCCTTTGCGGTGCGCCTCGTTCACTGCAGCCTGTACGATGTCGAGCCGCATGGGTAGAGGTACGTGCCTGCCGTTGCGGCTGACCCAGGAAACCACGAAAAGTTTGATAATGTCAGCGCCCTGTGCGATGTCGTCGTCTACTGCCTGTACTGCTTCTTGCGGAGTGGCAGGCTGTTTCATAAGCTTCACCACTTCGGGTGGAATACTTTAAGCACGTAATAGGGAATCCCATTCTCGGGATAAAGTGGTAGTCCAGCGGTCAGGATTCGAGGACCGGGAATCTCTCCTTTCTCAATCCTTTCTCTCAGGGCAACTGTATTCGAGGTAACGGACGCCGTATCAACCACTGACGTAAACCCATATCGTGTCAACATGTCCTGCAATTGTTTGGATAACTGCCCAGCAGGAAGCGTGCTCGCGTTTTGCCATTTTGGCTCAGTGAAATGAACATGACTATTCCAGAAACCGGCAACAACGGTCTTCCCCTCGCAATGAATAATCATGGGATGAGACAGGAGTTTGAAATGGACGACATCGCTGGATCCAATTGCCGCGATCTTGCCGTCCTCGATAACCACTGTACCGTTCTTGATCGGCGGCGCTCCAGGCGCCGGATAGATTCGTGCACCTTTGAGAATGATCTGCTGGCCTGCATTCTTACTCTTCTCCGTAGCGGCCGCTGATAGTGGCAGCCAGAGAAGCAAACACGTTGCAAGTGCAATTACGATTGACTTCGCTGGCCTTCGAGGCGATTCGCTCAATGCAGTCTCCTTGTTCTCACACATAGATACGGGCCCGGTGCAAGAAATGTTCCCGGCAGTGATAACATCATCTGAGCGTTGAGGGACGCATCCGGTCCGCGGAAAGCACAGAGTGCACCCAGTTCCACCAAAACTCACAACGAACTAACTTTCAGCCTGCTCATGCGGACATCGGGCGCAACACACGAAAGGAAGTTCGTATGCCCACAAAGCAACTGCCATCCCGTCCTGATCTTGTTCAGCTAAAACATCAGGCTAAAGATCTGATGAAAGCGCGTCTTGCGGCCGACCCTGCAGCCCTGCAGCGGATCAGAGAATTTCATCCCCGGTTCAGCAAGTCGCGTGATGTGGAAATTGCCAGTGCCAGATTTATCCTGGCGGATGCCCAGCTTACGATTGCCCGCGAATATGGATATGCCACATGGCCAAGGCTGAAAGTACGGATAACAGGAGTACAACCTGCCAGCGAATTGCAGCGGCCTCATCATGAGCGAATCGAAGATCCAGTGTTCCGTCGCGCCGTTGATCTGTTGGATGCAGGCGACGCCGGCGGCTTGCGCGCGCATCTGCGGCTGCATCCCCAGCTTGTTCGGCAACGGGTACTGTTCGAAGGGGGCAATTACTTCCGCAACCCTGGATTATTGGAATTTGTGGCAGAAAACCCGGTTCGCAACGGTAAACTGCCGCCCAACATAGTGGAAGTGGCCATAGCAATCCTCGAGGCAGGCAGCAAAACAGAAAAAGACATAATCAGTTCGACACTAGGGCTCGTTTGTTCCGGCCGTGTGCCGCGCGAGTGTGGCGTTCAGGTTCCCCTTATCGACTTGTTGTGCGATTACGGCGCCGCTTCCGCCAGCGCCTTACTGCCTGCGCTAGTTCATGGAGAATTTGCTGCAGTCGAGGCCTTGCTTCGTCGTGGTGCTGCGCTGGATCTGCCGACTGCCGCAGCCACAGGACGGTTACTGAAAGCCCGCGAATCGCTAGCCCTCGCAAGCTCCGAAGACCGGCATATCGCACTTGCTCTTGCGGCTCAGTTCGGCCACGTAGAAATTGTGCGTCTACTGCTTGATGCAGGCGAAGATCCGAGCAGATATAACCCTGTAGGCATGCATTCGCACTCCACGCCGCTGCACCAGGCAGCCTTGGCAGGCCATCGCGCCGTTGCTGAGTTGTTGGTGGAACGCGGAGCCAGGAAGGATCTGAAAGACGTTCTTTTTGAGGGAACACCTGCAGATTGGGCGCGGCATGCCGGGCACACTGAACTTGCAGAGTACCTTGGCAGTGCTGAAGAGGGTTCTCCGGCGGCTGGAGCGTAGCACCTTGGTTTCCCGGCGACTGTCACCAGAACACTGCATCAGTGTTATCTTGTAGGCTATCGCAGCCAGTACCGGGCTAAGTAGCTGGATAAAATCCCCAAATGGACGTCCTCAAGCATCTTTTCGCGCAGCATTTTCGCTCTCCCGCAGAGCACATACAGCCGTTGCAGGGAATGTTGGGCGGCTCAGGACGCAGCATTTTCCGGCTTAGGGCGGAGAAGGTCAGCGCCATCGGTGTGCACTACGACGTACGCGAGGAAAATGTTGCCTTTCTTGAATTCTCGCGCCATTTTCGTGGGCATGAACTGCCGGTCCCTGAGATTTATGCCGCTGATTTGAACCGCGGCGCATATCTTGAACAGGATCTGGGTGACACGACTCTTTTTGAATTCTTGTCGCAGAATCGCGAAGGCGATGACATTGCTCCGTCTGTCGTGGAGGTTTATCGCCGGGTGGTCGCGCTGCTACCGCGTTTTCAGGTTGAGGCAGGGCGCGACTTTAACTACAAAGTTTGCTATCCGCGCGGCAGCTTTGACCGCCAGTCCATTGCCTGGGACCTCAACTATTTCAAATATTACTTCCTCAGGCTAAGCGGCATTCCGTTTAATGAGCAAGCTCTGGAAGTTGATTTTGGGCGTCTGACCCGGTTTCTGCTGACGGCTCCGCGGGATTATTTCCTCTATCGCGATTTCCAGTCGCGCAACATCATGCTGCCGCAAGGCAGGCCGTTTTTCCTGGATTATCAGGGTGGACGCAAGGGCGCGCTGCAGTATGACATTGCTTCGCTTCTCTACGACGCCAAGGCCGACCTGCCTCCCGCGCTTCGCCAGCGGCTGCTGGATCATTACCTGCACAGCCTGAGGAAATTCCTGGACATTACGCCGGCGGACTTCATGCAGCACTATTATCCGTTTGTCTATGTTCGCCTGATGCAGGCACTTGGAGCGTACGGATTCAGAGGGTTCTATGAACGCAAACCGCACTTCCTGCAAAGCGTTCCTTATGCCCTCAAAAATCTGAAATGGCTGCTGAACAACGTCGAGTTGCCCATCGCATTACCCTCGCTTCTAGGTGCGTTCTCAAGCATGCTGGAATCGCACAAATTACTTAGCCTGACGCCGCCTCCGGAAAAGGGAAGACATGCGCATTCGCAGTCACCAGTGCTGATCGTCAAGATATTCAGCTTCTCTTTCCATCAGGGGGGCCCGCCTAAAGATGACACCGGGAATGGCGGAGGTTTCGTTTTCGATGCGCGCGGCATACCCAATCCGGGTCGCGAAGAGCGTTTCAAGGAACTTACAGGCCAAGATGCTCCGGTCATCGATTACCTTGACCAGCAGGAAAGCGCACACCAGTTTTTGCGAAATGCCACCGCACTGGTAGAAGCGAGCGTGGAAAACTACAAGAGTCGTGGCTTCGGAAACCTGATGGTTTCCTTCGGATGTACCGGCGGACAGCACCGTTCGGTTTATCTGGCTGAGCATCTTGCCGCACATCTGCGGCAGAAATCCGGCATAGATGTGGTTGTGCGTCACCTGCAACTTGAGAAACTACACCTCAGGCGCGCTGAAGTTGAGTCTTCCAGCGCCGCCTCAGCAGCATTGGAGCGTCTGGGCTGATGAAAGCCATGATTCTGGCCGCAGGGCTGGGAACACGCCTTCGTCCGCTCACTGATAGCCGTCCTAAGGCCCTGGTTGAGGTGGGAGGGCGCACGCTGCTGGAAATCACACTTACGCGTTTGCGCGAAGCAGGAGTCACCGACGTTATCGTCAATGTCCATCATCATGCGCAGCTGGTCACTGATTACCTGATGGTCAACGGCAATTTTGGCCTACGGGTTGAGATCTCCCGCGAAGACGATCTCTTGCTTGATACGGGCGGCGGCCTCAAAAATGCAGCGTGGTTTTTCCTTCAGCGATCTACTCAGTCCGACGAGCCGTTCATCCTGCATAACGTAGACGTAATTAGCAACATCGATCTCACCCGGATGATGCAATTCCATTGTGAATGCAGATCGCTGGCTACTCTTGCCGTGCAGCAGCGGGAGAGCTCCCGGCAGTTGCTATTTGATGATGGAATGGCATTGAGCGGTCGCCGTATTCAGGCCCGGCCAGATGAGATCGCGCGCAAGGCTGTGGCCTATCAGCCATGGGCCTTCAGTGGTATCCATGTAATTTCTCTGCGGCTCTTGAAAATGATTCGCGAACAGGGAGTTTTCTCCATTATTGATGTGTATTTGCGGCTTGCGGGGAGCGGCAAAATAATCCTGGGATTTCCTGCTGATGATTACTATTGGCGTGATGTGGGGCGGCTCTCTGACCTGAAACAGGCCAATGAGGACGATGTGCAAGCGAAGTTGCGGTAGTATGCTGCATGCTCAGGATCATGCAGCCCGCGAGAATCGTGTTTGCTGTTCTACTGCTTTCTCTCGCAGCGATATCACAAACCAAGCCAGAGCCCTTGGATGGCGTCAATCGGCCGTTTCATGACGATTTGCTTGATCATCTGGAAGGCCAATGGAAAATCAACGGCGTGATCGTCGGCCAAAAGCGGGAGATGAATCTCACGGCGGAGTGAGTCCTCAATCATCAGTTTCTTTTTCTCGTCGAAAAAGATGCATCGGTCAGCGCCAACAAGCCTGGATACGAAGCTCACGTCTACATCGGGTATGACAATGCCAGTGATCGTTATGTGATTCACTGGATTGATATCTTCGGCGGGCGTTTCTCTGAAACGCCCGGTTACGGCACGCGCCTGGGTGACAGCATCAAGTTTGTTTTCGAATACCCGGATGGTCCGTTCCACAACACTTTCACATGGAATCCCGGAGACAACTCCTGGCGTTTTCTTCTGGAACAAAAGATTGCAGACGGGAAGTGGAAGACATTTGCTGATCAAACTGCAACAAGAGTGAAATAGCCCGTCTCTTCTCGCACGCGGCCGCCAGATCTGCCGCGTTATTAAGGAAACCAGGTTTGTCTGAGCTGCAGTCAGTGGCTATTCTCGTAACTCTTTACCCACTCCACCAGACTGCGCACAGCAATGCCCGAAGGACCCTTGGCAATCCAGCTTTTGTTTTCATCCATCCATGCTGTGCCAGCGATATCGAGGTGGATCCACGGGGTATCCTCAGCAAATTCTTTCAGGAATGCAGCAGCAGTGCTGGCTCCGCCCCAGCGGCCACCAGTGTTCATGATGTCTGCAATACTGGAGCGAATCATCTCGGTATAGTCACTGTCGACCGGAAGCCGCCAGAATTTCTCCCCGGAGCGCTCCAGCGCGCGAGTGAAATGCTGATATGCATCCTCATTATTCGCGAATACACCTGCGTTGGCATTGCCAAGTGCGACGACGCAAGCTCCCGTGAGGGTGGCGGCATCAATGAGATGGGTGCAGCCGAGAGTGCGCGCATAGTGCAGGCCATCTGCCAGCACCAGGCGGCCT